>JAGQQB010000545.1 GCA_020426425.1 Planctomycetaceae bacterium
CGTTCGATCGCGCCACCCCGGTGAGCTATCGCATTCAGGTTGCAACAGAGTCGGGCGAGCAGGCCGAATTGTGGGGCTACTTCCAGGTACGCGAAGAGAAGACTCAGCCAGTCCTGCCATTCACATTGAGTCCAGATCTACAGCGTCCCACGGTCGTCGATGCTTCACAGCAAGTCGCTCCCCCCGTGAAGAACGTGGTCGATCTGTTGCCGCTGATCGACCCAGACACCTGTTGGAAACAAGGGGACTGGACGCTCAGCGAGAGTGTACTTCTCAGTCCCAAAGCCTACGGTGCCCGCATCGAGATCCCGTACACGCCGCCCACTGAGTATCGACTCCTGGCCATCGTACAACCACTTGACCCACCAAACGGATTGCTACTGGGCCAACGTCTCAATGATCATCGATTCGTCACCCTGCTCAACTACCACCCCGGCAAGATTGGTCTGAGCGCGATAGAGAACATCCAGGGCCAGAATGTCGGCAATGCGACAACCTACCAAGGCGATGTCTTTCAGCCTGGCCAACTTTCGCAGGTCATCGCTACGGTCCGACGCAATCACGTTCATTTGGCCGTTGATGGACGCACCCTGATCAACTGGCAAGGGTCACCAGAGGACCTTTCCCTCTCCGACTACTGGAAAACCCCTAACGAAAAGGCCCTCTTCCTCGGCACCTACGACTGCCGCTACCGTATCCACCGATTGCAACTTGAGCCGTTGACCGGCGAAGGGATGGTGCTGGAAACGGCGGAGTAATGCCAAGAGCAATGGGCGCCGCTCACAAATGCAGGCAGACGCCCCTCGGCACCATCGTTCGACACTCTCATGACGGCAAGGGGCGAACCGACGAACATCCTCGCAACTTGAAGAAATTCCATTGGACCAAAGTCCAGGCGGAACTTCAGAATGGGGAATGCGCCGTTCTTGACCAGGCTGGAAGACTGAATCACTGACGGCGGCGATGTCCGTGATCTTTCCTTTTGGCGAACAACATTGGCACCGGCTCGCTTCGATCTCCCTTCACCCGCAGCGTATGTCCCGGGACTCGTTAGCATTGTGCTGGCGGTTCACAACGGGGAAGTCGATGTCCAGCAGGCCATCGAAAGTGTGCTGGCACAGACCTATGCGCCCATAGAGCTGATCGCGGTCGACGATGGATCGCTGGACAATACGCTCCACGTGTTGCGGTCCTACTGCGCGCGGATTCAGATCATCCAACAGCCCAATGGGGGCCTGCCCACTGCCAGAAACACCGGGTTGCGACATGCCCGGGGCGAGTTCATTGCACTGATGGACCATGACGACGTCTGGATACCAGACCGCATTGCAATTCAGGTCCGGCTGCTACGTCAGTTTTCAGAGGTCGGCCTGTGCAGTTCCAATTTCCGGGCGTTCAACAGTGCCGGACCAGTCTCGGACTCGTATATCAGCACGTACTATCCCCTGTGCAACACTTCGCCGGCGGGAGCGACAGGGCTCTATCCTGACAGCGCAGAGCTCGATGTGTCCGATCTGACGCTGGTTGAACCTCGTATTCGAATTGCCAAGGGGATGGTCTACGACGTGCTCGCGCAGGCGAACTTCGTGCATCCTCCCACAGTCCTGTTTCGCGCGTCGCTGCTCGCACAATGTGGCGGCTTTGATCCTCAAGCACGCAACACGTGCGACTGGGAGTGGCTTTCAAGAGTCTCGCGAATCACGGAGTTTGGTTATGTCGATCGCCCCCTGATCGACTACCGCCTGTCCGAAACTCAAATGACCTCCCGGCAACATCGGTTGTCGAACGGGCTCGACTACCTGCTCGTGAAACGGATGATCTGGCAACGTGATCCGGAACTGGTCGCACGCCAGGGAACGGACTTGAAACATCAATACGCGGAAGAAGCGCTTGCCATCGCATATGAGCATGCAGACCCGCATCCGAGGATCGCCTGGCGATTGCTGCTGGCTGCAACATTCGGCTACGGCGTCATCAACAGCGATACATTCCGCGCCCTGCTGCGTTTGCTGGTCCCTGGTGCGATCCGGCGGTTTGTACAACGCCGGCGCTGCGCCAATTCGGTAATCAAACCGACATAGCATGATCATAAGTCCCGTTCCTGCGACTTGTCGGTGGACCTGGGTGCGTGGCTGCCTGACGGGCGGACGGGCGCGGGTGCGTCCGACAAATGGTGGTCGTACCCGACGCTGCCAGCGTCGGAGTCGCCTGTCGTTGGACTTCCACAATGATTGGCGGAACTGACCACCATCCAGCGGACGCACCCGACGGGCGCGATGTGAGGACGCGTCACTTCACGCCGCGTCCCGCGATGCTTACGATGCGTCGCCGAAGGGTGAGATGGTTTCGCCCTCAAACTGTGGCGGTCCCCTCGTCTGGGAGAGTGTGGTGGTTGATAGTGAGTTGCGGGAATCGAT
>JAGQQB010000546.1 GCA_020426425.1 Planctomycetaceae bacterium
GTCGACTCGTACCAGTCGCCGTCGACGCGGAGCAGGGCGATGGGGCCCATGTTCATTCGTTCGACCGGCAACGTGTCCTGGAACCAGCCTTTCACGAGGTTGATTGTCGCTCGCGAAAGCTGCATCTCTTTGAACAGCAGTTCTGAGACTTGCTCGTAGGTTCCCAGGCAGGAGCCTTTGGGCAGTGGGCGAATGTGGTGTCCGGTCTTGCCGTTCTCGTAGTCGGCATCGGTCGGATCGGGCAGTCCTTCGTAGGAGTCGAAGAACCAGCATTCGCGGCCCTGGTCCTCAGCCTGAGCCACCTGAGCGATGAGTGCCGCGCAGCCACCCTGGGCGACACCGCATTCCACAAATGCGCCGGAGATGCCGCGATCCACGAGATCCTGAGCCAGGTCGTGCGTGTGCTCCAGACCCGGGGCGGAGATGAGTGAGTATTTCATCACGCGGAACACCCGTTCCATCTTGTCCGCCAGCGCGGTGTCGCCAGAGCGTCGGGCCGCTTCCATCTTGCGTTGGTAGCTGTTGCGAAGTTGGGATTGGTAGTAGTTGAACGCTGGCTGGTAGAGGGCGTCGTACATCTTCGATGGCAGAATCGCGTGCAGTACGCGCAAGATCGGAGTCGCAATGCGTCGGGCGAGACTGGGGTTCTCGTAGGGATTGCCGGACTTGTCGAGACGCATGGGAGGATTCCTTGTCGGTTGAAAGACGTACGTTGATTGCGAAGGGTCAGGCTGCATGCAGCAGCGCAGGGGCCGGAGCGGCGAACGCCGCGAGATAGTCGATGAACTCGGCGTACACGCGCTGGGCATCGAACTGTTCGCGGTACAGTTGATGGGCGTTGGCGGCGAGTTGTTGTGTTTGGTCGGGTGATGAACCCAGGTCGATCAGCCAGCGGGCAAGGCCAGCGGCGTCCTGCGGGGAGAAGGTCGCACCGCAGTTGTACTCAGACAGCAGCGAGGCGAGTTCGCCGGGCAAGGTGTTGGCGACCGGCAGGCCACCGGCGAGGTATTCGATCGGTTTGTTGGGCAGGCTCTGCAGGACTTCCGCTTCGTAGGCTGCCAGTCCGATGTCGCTGCGGGACATGATCCAGGCGATCTCCTGGGAGTTCACCCAGCCCAGGTGTTGGATGTTCGGCAGGCCCTGAATCTGTCGTTGGAGTTCTTGTTCACGCGGTCCACCGCCGCAAACGACGAATTCAATCTCAGGATGGCCTTGCTCGCAGGCAATCCGCGCGGCGTTGGCAATCAGACCAATACCAGCGCTGCGTCCCAGGGTTCCGAAATAGCAACAACGCAGCTTGCGGCTCGCAGTGACTCCGTGCGGTTCCCACTTCGCGGCAAACTCGGCTTTTTGAGATGCTGTCAATGTCGGGCAGGTGTAGGCATGATGCACAACGCGATCATCGGGACCGGCGGCACGACCGGCTTTTGCGAGTCCCCAGTCCAGGTAGCCTTGCGAGACGCCAATGAGAGCAGTCGCTTCCCGGCAGATGCGTCGCGCCTGGTGTTCAAAGCGGGACAACAGCGGACGAACAAGCGGTCGCAGCAGTTTCGGTACCGGGGTGAGAAAGAAGTCGGGCCACAGGTCGCGGACGTCAATAATCACCGGGACATCGTGTTGGCGTCCGTAGTCGAGTGCTGCCTGGGCGAGTTCCAGCGTTGGCAGTGAGGCAACGATGACATCGGGGCGACGCTGCTGGGACGCCCGCTGCGTGAAGGCGGTGGCGACATCTTGCTGAGACCGGAGTCGCGCCAGTCCGACGTGTCGACGATACTCGCGCGCTGGGAGCAGTTCCAACTGGTAGCCCGGTTCGACCTCGCTCGACAACGGCGCTGTGGAACGCTGCGTCTTTGTAAAGTGATTGAAAGTGGAGGCCCATTGCGTGGCGTGATGTCCGGCGGCGCTCAACATGCGGCACAGTGCCCCGTACCGAAAGAGACGCACGTCTCCATCGGTCGGCACCGGCTCGGCAGGATGCAGCAGCCAGACTCGCATGTGGCCATTCCTTGGCAATTCGCGAAGGCTGAGTGCGGCGATTCGTCACCACTCAACCCTTCACGCGGGGCGGTCCATCACCCCTGGCGGACAATTCCGGCGGGAGAGTACCCCGGATGTGAAAACCGGGTCAAGACGGGGTCAGTGGTTGAAGGTGGCGACGCTACGAACTCCAGCGGGGCATTGTTCCCGCAGCGTCGTTCACTTCCGCATCAACACGCTCGACGTTCAGCTATTCGCTCGCGATCGCTGAAAGATCAGATCGTGCATCAATCTCGGCGAGCTGGCGTGCGTCAACGGCGCAACGTTCGGGGCTACCGGGATAGCAGCGTCTGTTGAAAGAATTTCAGGCAGCGTTCATGGATTGCGGGATCGCGGAACTGGCCATGACCCGCGTTCGGCACGAGCACCAGA
>JAGQQB010000547.1 GCA_020426425.1 Planctomycetaceae bacterium
CCGACCTTTGCCGCTGAACCGGATACTGGTTTCTGCTGGGGAGCAGCCGAGGCATCGGCCTTGGCGGGCTCGCTCTTGGAAGATGGACTCGGCTCGGGCAGAGACGTTCCGCCACCAACGCTTGTGCCGGAGAGTTCCAACACCGGGGCACCAATTGCAATCGTGTCCCCTTCTTTCACCAGCACTTTGGTGACGGTCCCTGCGTGAGGGCAGGGGAGTTCCATGACTGCTTTTTCTGTTTCCAGTTCCATCACCACCTGTTCGGCGGTCAACACGTCTCCCACCTTCACGATGACTTCCGCGACATCGGCGGAGTTCACCCCTTCACCGAGATTGGGGAGGTTGAATACGATCGTACCGCCTGAGGCAGCCGCTGGTGCCGGAGGTGCGGGTGCCGTGGTTGGCGCTGGAGTCGGTTTGGATTCCACTGGGGCCGGTGCATCGGCTTTCGCTGCCGTCGCCGGTGCTGCTGCCTTCGCGGCCGCGCCATCTCCGGACACGAGAAACAGTGGCTGGCCGATCGGCACAGTCTGTCCCTGGCTGACCAGCACCTTCTCAATCACTCCGCCAATCTCAATGGGGAGTTCCATCACCGCCTTTTCGGTTTCCAGTTCCATCACGATCTGGCCCGGCTCGACCGTGTCCCCCACGGCAACCAGGATCTCGGCGATGTCCGCTTCTTGGACACCTTCTCCGACGTTTGGCAGTTTGAATTCTTGACTCATCGCTCGCTGTAACTTTCCTGCAGTTCCTTGCATCGGTCGCGTCTCCAGCGAAGGAGACCTCCGGCGTGGTGCCAGTCCAGGTAGGATCATAGTGGAGAATCTGGGCAGGGAGTAGCGACATTTGCGGCTGCGGGCCGCTCGCATTGGCGGATCGGCACATGATGCCCCGTCATCTGACCACGCAATCCCTCTTGGCTCGCTCCGCCTCCCGGAATACCATCCTCGGACTAAACTTCACGGAGGATGAGATGCTTTGTCGATTTGCCGTCTGTATCGCGTGTCTGGTTGGGGTTGCCGTTCAGTCGCGTGCTGAGCCGGTCCAACTGGTCGAACCGTTTACGAGTCCGCTTACCCTGGCGACCCATTCCCAGGTGGTCACACAAGGCAAAGTGTTTGCTCTGAACGCGAAAGGCATGCAGGAGCCGTTGGAGATTCAGGCATCTGCCAGTTTGCGGTTTCGGTCGCGTCGATTGCCGCCAGCGGGGCGTGAAGCCGTGGCGCTGCGGGAAGCCCGCGAGTTCACCGAGGCTCATGTCGAGACCACCGTCGCTGGTCATCAAACCAAATCCGATCTCCCTGCGCAACTGAAGGTGATCGTTGCCGCTGGGCAGCGGGAAGGTGTGCGGAGCTATTGTCCTCGCGTATTGATGACGCGCGAATCGCTCGATCTCCTCGAAATGCCCGGCGATCCTCTCGCCCTGATCGCACTGCTGCCCGATCAAGCGATCGAACCCGGCGGCGAATGGACACCTTCTGACTGGGCGGTCCAGATGCTCGCCGGAATGGAATCGGCCACCGAGACCACATGCACCTGCAAACTCGATTCGAGTGATGGCGGGGTGGCGAATGTGACGCTGCAGGCGAACGTCGTCGGGCAGCGACAAGGGGCTTCGGCCACGGTCAAGCTCGTGGGGCGCTTCGCAGTGCAAATCGCCCAGCAGTACATCACCGGGGCGAACCTCACCTATTCAGTGAAGTCTGAAGTCGGCACCATTAACCCGGGCCTGGAAGCAGATGTCAACGTGCGATTGGCCCGGCAACCTGTGGCAGAGGCGGGGCTGCTCACCACCGAACTACTGGAGTCGTTGCCACTCGAACCAACCGAAACCGCACTGGAACTCGTCTTCGATGCTGTCCCCTGGGGCATGAGGGTGCTACATGACCGCTCCTGGCATCTGTTCCAGGCAGTCTACGATGGACAACATCCGGTGGCGATTCTGCGGCAAATGGAATCGGGCAGTCTCGTCTGCCAGTGCAACATCGCCCCGGTCTCACAGGTAAAGCCGGGTGATCGCACGCCGCCAGTCCAGTTCGAACAGGACATCCAGCAGTCCCTCGGCAACCGGCTCAAGACCCTCACCGAGCAGGAAGAAATCCCCACCGCTGACGGCCGCTTCATCTACCGCGTCGTGGCTCAGGGAGAAGTCGAACTCAAAGGGGAAGACAAAGCCCTGCAACTCCCGATGAACTGGATCTACTACCTCGTCACCAACCGCGACGGCCGCCAAATCTCCTTCGTCTTCGCCGTGGAACCACACCTGCGGGAAACCCTGGGGGAACGAGATCGCCAACTGGTAACGAGGATGTCGTTCTTTGGGGCGGGTCGGTAGGCGGTTGGGTGCCATGCTTGCATCGCGTCAGCAGGGCATCCATGTGGAAGTTTCCGTCAAG
>JAGQQB010000548.1 GCA_020426425.1 Planctomycetaceae bacterium
CGCTGTGCATTGAGACGCACGAGCATCGTCGGCGAATCAAGCGCCGCCACCAGTTCATCGGCAGTCGCTCCTCCTAGATTCTCGATCTTCGATCCTCGATCCCCATAGACCACCCGATAAATGCGTCCATGCCGCTTATCGCGCAAGTCGCTTTCGTAGGCGTTCCCCTTACCAGTCTGGAATCCATGCGGCGTGGGGTTGTGCTGCACGATGTAGTTGTACCAGTCGAGTACCCAGACGTTTCCGTCGGGGCCGACTTCCGCCATGATCGGGGCCGACCATTCATCATCGCTGGCAACAAGATTGAACGGACTCGTCGATTTGAAATCTGCTCCATCGCGATTCAGGACAAACGTCCCGACGAGATGCCCCGTTGGTCCGCACACAAAGCCGACGCGGTTCCACCACTGCTGAGGATAGTTCCGCGCAGTATAGAGCGCGTGTCCCGCACCGGCGGTGTAACCACCGAACTGGTCCACCTGTCGTATCTTCTCGGTGATCGGCTGGAACTTGTAGGTATCGGAGATCATCTGCAATACCTCTGGCGACCACCCCTTGACCTGTTCGTAATAGCGGTTCGAAATGGGCAGATACACACTGGGACAGTGATTGGCGGTCGATCCGAAGACGATCCCCTCTTCACTGATCCCGAGCCCCCAGGTGTTGTTGTTCGTTGAACGAAGAAACTCCAACGCCGTCACCTTCACGCGATGATTCTCAACTGGCCCCAGTTTGAAACGGAAGAAGCCCATCCGGAATGACTGGCCTTCCTTCCCATCAATCACTGGCGCCGAGTTGTTGTACCCCTGCATCCCGTAGACCCAGTTGTCGAGTCCGAGGCGGAAGTTACTCACGCCGCCGTGCGTATCGCCGAGCGCCCAGTTGCTGATGATGATCTCGCGAACATCCGCCTTGCCATCGCCATCAGAATCAGCCAGCCAGAGCGTTTCGGTCCCGTTCTGCACTACGCAGCCATTGTCGAACGGCAGAATCGCCGTCGGGATACTCAGGTTCTCAGCGAACAGCGTGAACTTGTCGCCACGTCCATCGCCGTTGGTGTCCTCGACTATTTCAATGCGGTCACGGCCACGGTTCTGTGGCTGCAGTTCGTTCGGATAATCGACCGTTTCACAGACCCATAACCGACCGCGCTCGTCCCAGTTCATTGAGATTGGTTTCGATGCGAGTTCGTCTTCGCTCGCGAAGAGTTCAAGATGAAATCCGGTCGGCGTGACGTATCGCTGCCGCGCGACATCGGCGGGCAGTGGTTGTTGCATCAACGTTTTCGGATCCCCTTGCGTCCCCCACTTTTCACCGGGCGTGTAGTTCGGAATCTTCGGACCGACATCGACGTATTTGAACAGTCCTTCGTCGGAGGAGAGTGACGTCATCTGCGGGACGTCAAACCGCGTCGGGTCGACAAACGGCCCCGCCTTGGCAGGATCGTCTCCACACGCCCAGCGAATGCCGCGCTCCACCAGATTGTGAAAGCCAGGGTTCGACCAGGTCCGCTGATCGTGTCCCCAGGCGGTGTAGAACACGCGCCCCTGTCCCTGAGTGCGCACCCAGGTCCACGGCTCACGCTGCTGGCCATCCGCCTGCATGCCGGTCACCCGGTACTCCAACACCGTACGATTCTTCGTATTGTGCAGCGTGTGAACGTACGTCTCGTCCCAACTGCTGAAGCTGCCATAGTCCCGCATGATGGGGTGTTGCGGCTCGGCGATGACGGTGCCGAAGACTTCGCCCCCGTGCTTTTGAAACTGGCCCCCCATCAACGCGACGATCCGATCGTCATTGCGGAAGCAGTACGTCGCACAATGCAGCGGCACGAATGCCTTGCCGCTTTCCACATACTCCAGCAGCGCGTCGGCGCCGTCCTTCGAGATGGTGTCGATATTCGCGAACAACACGAGGCCATCGAACTGGTTGAGCGTCTCCGCCTTAAGGACGCCGACATCATCGGTGTACCGTAAATCGATGCCGCGATCTGCCAGCACCGGCTCCAACTGATGAAACCGCTCGACCGGTCGGTGATGTCCATTGTCCCCCAGAAACAACAGTTTGAGCGGTTCCGCCGCCGAAAGCGGGGCTGACAGCAAGTTCACCAGACAAACGAACAGCAGAGGAAGACGCATGACTTCACCAGTCGAAGTAGACATCAATTGAAACCTTAACATGAAATTGCTGGCAGTGACTCAGCCAGTGTCGCACGACTCTCCGAGTCGTGCCGAGTCCAGTCACGACACCAGACTGCAATGGGAAACTCGCCAATCAAACTGGACTCAACCCGACTCGGAGAGTCGGGCGACACCGGAGCAAAGGGACGGGAGTCACAGCAACCGTGAGCAGCATCCGCACATTGATCGGCCTGTTGACAACCGTTTGCGGCG
>JAGQQB010000054.1 GCA_020426425.1 Planctomycetaceae bacterium
GTCTCTGCCTAGACCATGCCGTTTGCCGTCAGGTTGCCGCCAACGGTGATGGAGCCCAACTCCGATTCCAAATCTCTGGCGGTGAGATTTCCGTCTACGTTGATAGAACCGACCGTCGCCAAAACATCGAGGGCGCTGAGGTTCCCATCAAGATCAATCGTCCCGGCGGTCACGTCGTTCGTCACGTCCACATTGACTGCGTCGAGCAGGCCCGTGATGTTGATCAAGTCCGCTGTGACGTCGGTTGTCGAGGAGACATTCACGGCGGACAGTTCGCCTGTCAGAGTGATCGCACCGGCGATTATGTTGGTACTTGCGGTGACATCTTTGGCCTGCAGTGAACCATCAACCGTGATCAAAGCAGCCGAAACGTCAAGAGCCGTAAGACCGCCACTGAGATCGATTGTCCCAGCGGTCACATCGGTTGTGACACCAACATTGACCGCTGAGAGCGTGCCTGTAATGTCGATGGCCCCTGCGTTGATGTCGTTGGTCACCATCACCTTCACAGCGTTTAGCGTTCCAACCATGTCGATGGCGGATGCAGTGACGTCAATCGCCGACGAAACATCGTTCGCGGTGAGCGTCCCGCCAACAGCGATGGCTCCCATTGACGTCATGACATCGTTCGCCGTTAGATTCCCCAGCACGTCGATTGAGACAGCCATGACATCATTGGCGCTCAGGTTCCCGTCGATGTCGATGACCCCAGCCGTGAGTTTTCCAGTGCTGACGGTGACGTCATTGACATCCATGCCCAGGGTGCCGCTGATGTTGGTTCCTGTGGACGACGAGAACTCGACACTTTGATCGCCGGTGACATCCCCGGTCACCTGGATCGCATCGGTCGTGCTCGTCAGTATCACATCCTGAGTTAATGCGACCCCGGACGAGTAGGATTGCAAACCAACGGTTCTGACATCGCCGCCTAACTCGATCGGTCCGTTGACGCTCAATGTCGCCAATGGATCGATCGCTCCGACACTCTTCTGGATGCTAACCGACGGTGCGTCCAATTTCAGATTGGCATTCGTTCCCAAGATACTGTCGACGGTCTCCTTGAAAACGATGCTCCCGGTCGCGGTCAGTGTGATGACGCCATCGCCGCCAGCCATGGTGTCATCGCCGATGCGGACGCTGTCGCAGAACAGGAAATCCGTCGCCGTCATATCGGCAGCGATCGTGGTCGTTGATCCGTCGCCAATGAACGTTGCCAGGCCGGTGACCGCGAGTAGATCGTTGACCTCAATGTCGCCCAATGCCGCATTGAGCGTGAGCGACGATCCCGCCTGCGCCTGCTCCTGAATCCGAATCATGCCGGATTGATTCCCTGAACCGAGGACGATTGCGTCCCAACCCGTCGCCGCCTGCAGCACGGTCGGGGCAATCTGCATCACATTCGCTGGCACCATCGTGGACGTGCCGACATCGATCCCGGTCGTCCCATTGGCAGGCCGAATCGTAAACAGAGCGCCCTGGACACTACTGGTCAGAACGGTCGCCGCATCCGCCACGACGGCATTCCCGTCAGTGACCGAACTGATCAGTTCCAGCGCCCCGCCATGCGTATCGAGGGTGATCGCGCCGAATTCGATTGGCCCACTGGCGTTGATATTGAGCGGTCCCGTGGACGTGTCGATGTTCCCCAGCAGATCGAATTCTTTCCCCGTGAACGACAGGCTGCCCACCGAGACATTGCCGCCGAGCGTAGTCAGCCCTGATACGTGTTGAATCTCGAACGCCGCGCCCAAGGTCACTTCAGCGAAGGTCGCGTTCGCCGCTGACGTGACCGTCAGATTCGCGAACGGATCGTCTACAGAAGAATTCACGTTCGTCAGGATGATGTCGCCAACTGCCGTAAACGTCAGGTCGATGTCGGAGTCGCCCGGGTTCAGAGCGGCCATGCTGAGGTCGATCGAATCTGCCGCCGCGAACTGTGTGGATTGATGGACGGTTGTCGCGCCGTTCAGTGTCAGTGAGTTGCCAGAGAGATCGCCATGCAGATCGATGGTCGACGCCGTCAGGCTGACATCACCGGTCGCGAAGATACTGCCGACTTCGAGGTCCCCCGCGTCGAGATCAATCGAACCGAGTTCGCTCCCGCTGCTGCCGAGTTGGCCATTTATCGAGAGTAAGCCCGTGCTGCCGACGTTGATCGACAAGTTTTCGCCGCCACCACCGGCGTTGACGACATCACCGAGTAGTTCAAACGATCCGCCGCCAGTATCCAGATTCAGGGTTTGCGTCAGCTGCAGATCGCCGGTGAGATCGAACGCGACGTTGTCGAAGCTTGACGCGGGGTCCGCAAATTGAATCGACTCAGAGTCGATGTTGACCATCACATTCGCAGGCAGATCGCCAATCGTCGTCGTATCGTCCCCATCGCCGACGGCAACGGTAACGCTTGTGAGATTCGCAAGAGCACTCAGATCCCCGAGGACAATCGTGTCATTGCCAGCGCCGAGGTTGAACTGAATCGACGTGATGTCCGCTGGATCGATCCCCTGGCCGTTGCCATTTCCATTCCCGTTGCCATTTCCATTTCTGCCCAAAATGTTGTTCATGCCATCCAGCACAAGCAGCCGCGAGTTCCCAGACATTCCCTGGGTCTCTATTGAGAACGAAATTTGGTCGACTGAATCGGTCCCAATGTCGCCTGTGATGGTCAACACGCCATCGATTGACAACGCCGCCGTCGCATCGAGCACGCGGCGGTCTTCCAGCCGTTCCAGCCACAACGGGGCCGCCCGTAAGGCATGCTGCGGAATCCCCCCAGGACGCTTGCCGTGAGGCGAAACATCAACACTGCCTAGCGCGGCGAATCGCCGCACCAGGTTGTTTAATCGAGACAACCAGAACATTCCACATCTCCTCCCAGCCGCCGCCGATGTCGGTTGACTGGAGAATTCTCCCAGCCCCGTTGCTCTTGTCACCCTAAGTGGTTTCGCGCTAGTGCCTTTTGATTATCCCCGGAGCGTGACTCGGAAGTCAATCACGATCTGCTACGGGGCGAGCATCAGGCGGCGTTGACCGCGTCGGTGATTCCAATGCGAAACAGATGCCAAAGGGCGACACGGGCTCTGTGTTTCCAGATGTGTGCCTGTGCGCGAGGTCGTGGACGGGCGGGGTTCATGGCGGGGCACCACTCCGCAGCATGGCCCACATTTCCGTTGGTGGCCCCATCGAGTTCCCCTGACGCGGTCAGGTCATTACCTCGCGGCAATCTCAGTGCCTCGGCGAAGCGACTTTCGCTGAGAAATTCGGTGCGTTCGAGACAACGCAGCGGTACGATCCACTCAGACGTTCATTCACCAGGAATTCCGATCCTGAAAAGGGCATCACAATGTTGGCACGAACCACCGCGACCGGCCGATCTCCGCGACAAGGTCTTTCGTTGATTGAAATCCTGGTGATCATCCTCATTGTGGGGCTGTTGATCGGGTTTCTTCTGTTGCCTGTAACTCGCGATGTTCGCCCCGCTGTCAGGCGTTCCGCATGCAAGAATCACCTGAAGCAAATTGGACTTGCCCTCCACAACTACCACGATGAGTACGGTTCCTTTCCGCCGGCGTACACCGTTGACGCCGATGGCCGTCGGCTCCACAGTTGGCGCACGCTCATCCTTCCCTTCATCGACGAAGGCCCGCTCTATAGCCAGATCGACTTGGCACAACCGTGGGACAGTCCCGCCAATGCCGCACTGCACACGGACATCCCTGAGTGCTACCGCTGCCCTTCGGCTGAATCGCCCAGAGGGGAGACCACCTATGTCGCCGTCGTCGATGCCCAGACTGTCTGGCCGGGAGCGGAATCGTGTCAGCTGAAAGACATCACCGATGGCACCAGCAATACGATCCTGGTGATCGAATGTGTCAACGCTCACATCCACTGGATGGAACCGCGCGACCTCACTCTGGATATGGCCCTGACCGGCCTGAATAGCGACGCCACCGGATCCCCCAGCAGCGGCCATGTCGGTGGCTGGCATGTGCTTGTGTCCGATGGGGCCGTCCGCTTTGTCAGTGAAAACATTCCGCTCGATGGTCTGAGCAAACTTCTGCGCCGCAACGATGGCGGCGCAATTCAAGTCGAAGAGTGGTGAGCCGCGATCAGCCCGTGCTTAGCAGTTCCAGCACGTATGGATCGTGCAGGCTGCTGACGATCGCTCGGGCGGAGGTGAAGTCGTGCTGGGCACTGTGCTGATGCGGGACCGAGACCACGTGCGCCCCGGCGGCGGCAGCGGCCTTGGTGCCATTCTCGCTGTCTTCAAATACGAGCATTTCGGCAGGCGCCACCTGCAAACGCTTCGCGGCGGTGAGATAGATTTCAGGGTGTGGCTTCCCGTGCGTCACATCTTCGGCAGTGATCGTGGTGTCGAACCGCGGCAGCAGATTGAATGGTCGCAGACACCGCTCCAGATAGCGTCGGTCTGATGACGTCGCGACGGCTTTGGGAAGTTGTTTCGCCTCGATCAATTCGATCACCTCGAACAGCCCCGGCATGGTCGCGAGCTGTTGTTCGATCAGTGCATCGAAAATCGCTTCGGACTCCACCTGCAGCTGGGGGATCGTATCGCTGAGCTGCATCACGTCGATCATCGCGGCAAACGCCTCTTTGGCGCGACGCCCCATCATCCGCTGAAACATCTCTGGCGTCGCGACCTTGCCCCGTCGCCGGATCAACTCGTGCCCGGTCTCGTGGAATAGATCTTCGGTGTTGAACATGATGCCGTCCATGTCGAACACAACGGCACGAATCGTGGGCATGAGTGTGATTTCCAGGGATGTGTGGATGAAGAATCGAGGCGGCGCCAAGCGATTTGCACGGCAGATTGTAGCAGCGGCAGCCGGGGGACCAATCAGCGGGGACTGTTGCCTGCGGTTGTGTTCGTTCCACAGCCACATTCGCTGCAGGCTGCTGCCGAGACGTCGATTGCTGTGACCGTCGACTATGCCCGGAGCGACTTGCGCAGCACGGGCTCCATCGCGTCAGCCTGACGGAAGAAGCCGAGGTCGGAAGGATGCGAGCCATCGGTGGTGTCTTCGCGATCCAGTCCAAGCAAGTCCTCCCCCTCAATGTAGAACAGTTTTTGAACGCCCTGTTGCTGTAAGTTTGCGTACGCCTGCTGGAATGCGGCTCGGCTGGCGGCGTGACGTTCCCGGCGGGATTGAATCCAGGGAGCGTTCGGATAGGTACGATCTTCCACGAGCACAATGGGCGTGTCGGGATGTGCCTTACGGAGAGTGTGGACCAGCGGCTCGGTCCGTTCGGCGACTTCCGGGCCGTTCATATTGGGCAGACAGTCGATGACGTACACCGCCGGATCGAGTTCCGCCAGCAGATTGGCGACTTCCTGTTCCATCCGCCCATTCCCGGAGAATCCGAGATTGATTACCGGGCGATTCAGTCGACGCCCCAAAATCGCAGGATGCGGCATGCCTGGTCGGGACGCACAGGCGCCGTGGGTGATGGACGTCCCATAGAAGACGATGGGTTTTTCGGCTCGTGGTGCAATCGGTGCGAAGCTCGCCCCCTGCGGGACCCCGATGCGGAGTGACTCAGTGCCGTTGTAGAGTGGTAGATACACGGTGTAGTCCCGCTCGCCAGGATCAAGTCCGGAGATCAGCGGCCCCTGCATGTGCTGCGCGGTCGGCTTACTGACGGAAACCCAGCGCAGTTGCCTCTGTTCGTTCTCGGCATACAGATCGAGTCCGCTGACGCCGGTTGCTGGCATGTGCGGCATGGCGAGGTTCGACGAGGTGACGGTGTGATCAGCGAGAATCATGGTTGCATCAGTCCGGAACCGCACCAGCATGCCTGCAGAATGTCGACTGAGCGACCAGACAGGATCACGCACAATTCCCTTCGCTTTCGATGGGAGGCGATCGAAATATTTCTCGGTCTCAGTCCATCCTTTGCCTTCGATCCCCCAGTCCCGCACGTCGTGCCAGGTAATGTCGGCTTCCGCCTGAGCCCACGCCGGAGGGAGCAATGACAGTCCGCCAACAGAGCCGGCGGCAATCAAGAATTCACGACGATGCATGGTTCGGGCTCCTGAGTCAGTGATGGGAGTATTCGCTGTGCTGCATTAGAACAATTGAGTTCAGATGATGCATCAGCGGTCGATGATGCTGGCTGCCAGTTGCGAATTGACGACCGGTCACGTCTAATCGGCTGGAACGAACCGGCGATCCTGCCGCACTTGACTGTAAGGCTGATGACATGATGCGAACACTGCTGCTCCTGACGTTGCTGCTACCTGCTGTCTCACGCATGTCGGCGAGCGCCGCTGATTACTCGGTGGTGGTTCGCAGGTCGACGCGAGAGAATCCCGAGTGGCAGAAGGTTGTGGACGTTCTCGTTGAACGGTATCAGGCTGATGTCATTATGTATGTCGACGATGTGCGTGACGCACTGCCACGTTTGCAGGACTCGCATCCTCGCCGTACGTGCTTCGTGACGCCGCACGCAGAGGCGACACGGGAGTTCGTGGCTCAGGTACATCAGCTGACACGGCAGTACGATGACGATCCTTATCCGGATACGCGCTGGGGCATTCTGACTGGATACGATGCGGCGAACGCGCTCGCCATCGCTCAGGAGGTGAAGCCGCTCGTCATTCGCAAGGTGGCCGGTGGCACGGAGCTGGCGCTGGAATGTTGCGAGCAGGGGCAGTGGTACGACGAACTCGTGCAGTTCAAACACGTCCTCAAAGAGCATGGGGAAGTGGCGGAAGAACTGCGCGGCCCCGCTGACACCACGGAGGCTCTGGCCGAGACGCTCAATACGTATCAGGCCGATTTGTTCGTCACCTCGGGGCATGCGACCGAGCGGGACTGGCAGATTGGTTTCCGCTACCGCAACGGCTCGTTCCGCTGCCGCGATGGAAAGCTGTTTGGACTCGACACGGCGAAGCAGGAGTATCCGATTGAATCGCCATCGCCCAAAGTTTACATGGCGGTGGGAAACTGCCTGATGGGGCACATCGACACGCAGGACGCAATGGCTCTGGCATGGCTGAACTCGGCCGGCGTGCGGCAGATGATTGGCTACACGGTCCTCACCTGGTATGGCTACGCCGGTTGGGGATGTCTGGACTACTTTGTCGAGCAGCCCGGTCGCTACACGTTTGTCGAAGCGTTTCAGGCGAATCAGCTCGCCTTGATTCATCGTCTGCAGTCAGCGGAACTCAGCGATGGAGATCGTCGCGGACTGGAGTATGACCGCGATGTGCTCGCATTCTACGGGGACCCCGGCTGGGACGCCCGCATGGCTCCGGGGCAACAGCGATTCGACCTCGAGCTCACGCAGGCGGAAAACGTGTACACCGTGACCATCAAGCCGCTGCAGGGGAAGGAGAGTTTCGCGACGGTGAACAACAATGGCTCACAGCGCGGCGGGCGTCCGTTCGTGACTTTTCTGCCGGAACGTCTGCAGGACACTCAACTGATCAGTGGGGTCGAGTGGAAGCCCGTGATTGCCGATGACTTCGTGCTGATCCCAAGGCCCAAGATGTGCGATCCTGAGCTGACGTATCAAATTCGCTTTCGGGCGACGCCAATTGCCGTAAAGAATTAGTGGAAGTCGTCGCCGAGTTGCTTGCCATCTGTGTGTACGTTCGTCACCTTGCGTCCGGAGTGAGACGTGGTCTGACAGGGTGACTGCATGTGCATGGTTCCAAGTGCAGCGGGACTGGCGTCACCACGAGACGATGTCACCACGCGACGATGTTTGTGACCTGAAGTCGGAAAGAGAGTCTATGGCGACCGCGCCAACCGCAGTTCGAGCTTTGCGCAGCGCAGGGGTCTTTGAGATCACCTGGCCCGATGGGGTGGTGGCGTTGTACCCCTTCAAGTTTCTGCGCTGCGAGTGCCCTTGTGCAGGCTGCGTGAACGAGTTCACCGGCGAGCGGATTCTGGACCCGGCCACTGTTCCGGCAGATATCGCGCCGACGGCGGTCGAAATGTCCGGGAACTACGCCCTGAAGATCGTGTGGTCGGACAATCACTACACAGGTTTGTATACTTGGGATCGGCTCGATGCCTTGCGATCAGCTCCAGAAGTGACAAGCTGATCGTACCGTGCTGCTGGGCTCTCAGGAGGATTCCCTATGAAATACGAAGTGGAACTCAAGTTCCGGTTGGCTGGATCCGTCGAGCAACTGCTGACGCATCTTGAAGAACTGCAGGCCAACGTGGGATCAGAGGAGGCTCAGCGGGATACTTACTTCGCCCATCCGTCGCGTGATTTCGTGGCCACTCGAGAGGCGCTGCGTATTCGCAGTACCGAGGCAGAGAATGTCATCACGTACAAAGGTCCATTGATTGACGAACAAACCAAAACGCGTCAGGAAATCGAGATCCCCTGTGAATCGGGGCCGGAGGTCTCCAAGCATTTGTGGGTGATGTGGAGGGCGCTGGGGTTTCGCGATGTGCGGCGCGTCAGCAAGGTGCGGCGGTCGTTCGAGCTGCGATGGGAAGATCGGGACTTTTTGGTCGCGATGGATGATGTTGAAGATCTCGGCCGGTACGTCGAGATCGAAACCATTGCGGATGAAAAGAGCTGGCAACGCGCCCGTGACGCCACGTTGCGACTTGCAGAACGGCTCGGACTCAACGAAAGTGAGCGGCGATCCTATCTGGAAATGTTGCTGGAGCGGGATCCCCCAAGCACATGAATGGAAAACTGGCGATTCGTGGGGTCGAAATTTCGGAGATTTCCCACAGCGTTTTCGATTTCTTAAGCGATCACTGATGAATTAGACTGCGACTTCGGGGGGCACGGCCAGACGCCCGTCGAACTCAACAAACAAAATGCAAGAGCGGCAGCGTTGCTGCCACATGACGACCGCCACAGATTTCGGCGGTACCCTTCCATCACAGAAGGGGTGACCAGGACAGGTTGACGGTATGAATACAGAGCAAACGCGCCCCGAGGATCAAACTCCAGTACAGGGCGCAGAGCCCTCAGATGCGGCGGTCGCCGCGAACGCTGAGGCGAATGCGGATGCGGCACCGGATACGACGACGGTAGCCTCAGCGGATGCGGACACAGTATCCGCTCCCGCTCCCGGATCGACTCCCGCTGCTGAGGCGGCGGCGGAGACCCCGAGCAGCGAAGCACCTCGACGCAAGATTCAACTCAACCCGGTGATGCCCGGACAGGCCCGTCCGATTCCTTCGCTGGGTGAGGGGACACCGGCCCAACCGATGCCGACTGGACCTGTCGAACTCCCGAGTGATGAGGAAGTCGACGCCGCGATTGCCCGCGCGGTGGGGGCTCACCCGACAGCCGAAGCATCGGCACCGGAGAACTCACCTGCGGCAGTCACACCGGCTCCAGTCACGCCTTCGGCAGCCTCTGCTCCAGCGTCTGGGGGCCCGGCATCTGCCCAACCGGCTCAGGGTGCCGCAGCTGAAAAGCCAATGGCCCCGACTGTCCCGGAGGCGAAGAAGCCGATTGCGCTGCCAGAGATGGAATCACTCGATTCCTCGATGGAAGCCATGCTCGATGCCGCTCTGGCCGAGAACGATGCCCCCCAACCCAGCGGTGGCGACGGAGTGGGCGTCGCCCCTGCAACGCCCGATGAACTGACACGGGGGACCAAACTCTCGGGAACCGTGCAGGCGGTGAATGAAGAAAACGTGCTGCTCGATTTCCGACTCCGCATGTCCGGCTGTGTGCCGACCCGGCAATTTGGACAGAAGCTGCCGGAAGTCGGCTCCTCCATCGATGTCGTTGTCGACCGGGTGGACGACAAGGAAGGCCTGATCTTCACTAACCTGCCGCGCGACACCTCGAAGGTTCAGGGCGACTGGGACGCGCTGCAGGTCGATCAGGTAATCGAGTGCATGGTCAGCAAGACGAACAAAGGTGGACTCGATGTCGCTGTGGGCAGCCTGCGTGGCTTCCTGCCGGCCAGTCAGGTGGAAATTGGCTTCGTGGCTGACCTCGAAGGATACGTCGGACAGAAACTCCGCGTTGTCATCACGGAAGTCAAGCCACAGCGCCGCCGGCTGGTGGTCAGCCGACGGAAACTGCTGGCCGAAGAACGCGACGCTGCTCGCAAGGAGTTGATGGAGAAACTCCAGGTTGACGATGTCATCAGTGGTCGCGTGAAGTCGGTGAAAGACTTCGGAGCATTTGTCGACCTCGGCGGGACCGATGGCTTCTTGCCGATCAGCCAGATGAGTTGGGCCCGCATCGGGCATCCCAACGAAATTGTGCAAGTGGGGCAGGAAATCGAAGTCAAAGTCCTGTCCATCGACGAAGAGAAGCAGCGGATCAGTCTCGGCATGCGGCAACTGGCTCCCAATCCCTGGAAGCTGGCGGAGAGCAAGTATCCTCCGGGGTCCAAGGCAACGGGTAAGGTGACCCGCACCGAGACTTTTGGCGCATTCGTCGAACTGGAACCGGGACTCGAAGGACTGGTCCACATCAGCGAACTCGATTACCGCCGCGTGGCCCGCGTAACTGAAGTGCTCAACGTGGGCGACATGACCGAAGTGCAAATCGTCGAGGTCTTGCCAGGCAAGAAGCGGATCAGCCTGTCGGTCAAGGCACTGAAGGAGAAACCCGAAGAGCCTAAGGACGAAGATCAGGCTCCCGGCGGCGGACAATCGTACCAGCGGAAGCGGCGCCCCGACAAACTCAAGGGGGGCACCGGAGGTCCGCAAGCAGGTGGTTTGTTCGGGAATCCGAAGGACTTCACCTAGCCCATATGCTGGCGTGCCGATGCCGTTGGCGAAGACGAGCGGGGGACGTCAGTCTCCCGGCCAAACGAGTGGCCAGCAGTTCGCGGCAAGTATCGGAAGTGAGCGCAGCCCGCACGCGGTTCGTTGCGACATACGACGGCCAGGCACTCCCTTACTCAGTGCGAAGTCGCCTTGGCGGATATTCATCGATGAACCGACTGGACGTGATCTGTGAAGACGGCCCGGTCATTGCCGTCAACAAGCCGAGCGGTCTCATCTGCCAGGGTGCGCCGATCGGGGTCGATAGTCTCGTCTCGCAGGTGAAAGAGTACCTGAAGGTCAAATACGATAAGCCGGGGAACGTCTACTTGGGCGTGCCGCATCGTCTTGATCGACCCGTTTCGGGAGTTGTCGTCTTTTCCCGCAACTCGAAGTGTGCCGCGCGGCTCTCGGAGCAGTTCGCGAAACGCCAGGTCGAGAAGACCTACGTGGCTCTGCTCGAACATGTCCCGGACGAACCCGAGGGCGAACTCGTTGACTGGCTCTACCGGGTGCCGGATCAACCGCGCGTGTTGGTGGTCAACTGCAATAGAGCCGATGCGAAAGAGGCACGACTGCATTACCGCACGCTCCGAACCGTGCGGGGCAAGGCCCTTGTGGCTGTGCGACTGGGGACCGGTCGCATGCATCAAATTCGCGTGCAGTTTGCGAGTCGTCAGTGCCCCATTGTCGGCGATACTCAATATGGGGCGAGAGGCCCGTTCCCAGGCTTTCCTAACGATCCGCTGACTGCGCCGATCGGTTTGCACGGCGCCGAACTGACGATCCTGCATCCCATTCGCTACGACCGACTCACGATCCAGGCTCCACTCCCCGATACCTGGAAACGCCTGGGGATGCCGAAGCTCGATCCCCGCGAACTTGCCGCGCTCGATTGGCCACAATCGGCAACGGCGGCAACTGTCGAAGAAAGCGGCGATTGAGTGCGCTCACGTTTCGCGGTGTGACTCGGTCGGCAACGATCGCAACATCATTCCGAAAGCCGCTTGGAATCTTTGGGGATCTCGCGCCGTAGCACCCGAAAATGAGCCGCCCCAATCGGCGCACCGCAGTTGTGGAACGCCACATCTTGATACAGGTAACCGGCCAGTGGTCGATGCGTGTGGCCAAAGTAAACGTGCTTCAGTCCAGTTGCGACGCCATGCCCAATTGTGTCGAGATACGAGAGAATGCGTCGCGCCACACGCTTCTTCGGATACACCGCTGGCGGCATGATGCGGTGCAGCTGCGCCTGAATCGCGAGATCGTACAGATGATGCCGCCAAGCCGCCCGCGGTTGATGGCAAAATCCTTGCCGCGCCTGGGCCAGGCAGGCCGCTGTCATCTGCCGGTCGGCCACATCCCCATGTAGAAACGCAGTGTCCCCCACGCGCAGGTAATAGCGGTCCCAACAGAAACGCTCATGTTCCTGTGCCAGGACTGGCAGCGCCTGCAGCAGCAACGGATGATCGTCGTGATTCCCCAGCAGGAAATGGACATCGCACTGCGCGTCATCCGTGAATTCCGCCAACCACTTGATCGCGGCCTCACTCGTCTTCCGCTCGCATCCATGCACTGACCAGCGATAGTCGAAGATATCTCCGCCCAGCACAAACAAATCACTCTCCCGCGCCTCACGCAGCAACTCCGCCCGCAACGCGTCGCCACGGGAGCGTCGGGAAAACAGGTGCAGATCGGAAACAAACGAGATACGGGTCATCAGTTCGAACGGACGTTCACTGAGTAGATGGAAGGCGGATTGATCATGATGGGCGACGGTTCCTGGCGCTTGAGCACCCGTTCGCGATCAGACATCCCGACCCTGATTATCGACCCGATTCGCCAAACAGGTCAACCGGAGGTGAACCGGGGCAGGGCACTGGAGGCTCGGTTGGCGGTTCGTCGTGCCGAACG
>JAGQQB010000549.1 GCA_020426425.1 Planctomycetaceae bacterium
GTCGAAGTCGCCTGCGGAGCACTCCCCGATTCACTGCTCGAAAGCGAGCTGTTCGGTCACGTTGCTGGCGCGTTCACCGGCGCGAATCATGACAAGGACGGCAAGTTTCTCGCGGCCAATGGCGGGACACTGTTCCTCGACGAAATCGGCACCGCTTCACCCAGCCTGCAAGTGAAGCTGCTTCGCGTGCTGCAGGACCGGGAATTCGAACCGGTCGGCGGCAACAAGACACACAAGGTCGATGTTCGCCTTGTGTTGGCGACGAATGAAGATCTGGAAGAGAAGGTTCGCAAAGGGGAATTCCGACAGGACCTGTTCTACCGCATCAACGTGATCACCGTCACGCAGCCGCCATTGAGGGAGCGGATCGGTGATATCCCGCTGCTGGTGGATCACTACGTTCAGCAGATGAATGACCAGACCGGAAAGCGGGTCAAAGGGTTTGACGATCAGGCCCTCCATGCTCTGCAACGCTACAACTGGCCCGGGAACGTCCGTGAATTACTCAACGTAATCGAACGGGCAGTCGTCCTCGCCAAGAGCGACATTGTTTCCTTGATCGATCTGCCTGAACACTTACGTCGTGATGCGATCGACCAGCAGTTTGAATTGAATCGACTCAATGGCGGCAACCTGAAGTCAGCGCTGGCGAATCCAGAACGTCAGATCATTCTGGAGGCACTGGAAGCGAGTGGCTGGAATCGACAGGAAACCGCCCGCGTACTCGGCATCAATCGCACCACGCTGTACAAGAAGATGAAGAAGTACGACATCTCGTACGAGAAGCATGCGGAAATCTTCTGAGACGAGTTTTTTGGGGCAGGATTTGAGGAAGACTGACGACGTCCGTCGCACATCGCACAACTGCGACCTTCAAGTGAGCTCCCGCTGTTCCGACGATCACGACGGAACAGCGGGAGTTTCTCTTTTTGTGTGGGCATTCGTCGTTGCGGAACGCGACGCGGTGCTACTCAGCAGCAGGATCGTTCTTGTCGACCTTCTCGCCTTTCGGCCCTGCCTTTTTCTTCGCCTCAACAAGCAGTTCTTCCAGACGCAGCTTCTGGCCATCGGTCAGGAGTTCATTGAGCTTCTGATCTCGTTCTGCGAGCAGTGCCTTCATCTGCTTCTTCAGTTCGTCGAGCTTCTTATCGTACGACTCCTGGACGGCGTATGCCTTCTCCTTCTGCTCATCGGACATGCCCAGCTTGCCGTAATAGAACGGCAACGGACCGCGACGTTCCTGTGGTTCGGCAGCGGGTTTCTTGACCGGAGTAGTGGCCGCATCGTCCGCCTGCGAACCGATCGGTCCCAGTCCGCAACACAAGATGAGGCAACCGCAGATCAGTAGAACATGGCGCATGAGTGTTCCCTTTCGACAGCAGGTGAGGAAAAGTTGTGCCCCGGCACCACAGCCCAGGGGCCCATTAGCATCAAACTTGATTGATCCTAAACCCTCAGGGAACCCTTGTACAGTCGGCAACTGGGAATTAAACGTGCAATCGTGCAGGGGGTGCGTCAGCTGGGGTGGACTTGTGCTGGGTGGGCTGTGCGCCGATGGGTGAGTATGATCTGGTATCGCCGGTGAAGAATTGGGTCTGTGCCGCGTGTGGAATGTCACGATTTTCTGATTGCTCGACGGGTTGCTGGTGTCCATGATGTCTTTAATGAATGTTCGCGTGAGCTTGTTGGTGGCGGTTTGTGTGCCGCTGGTGCTTGTCAATGCCGGGAATGCTCAGGAACTTTCGCCCACGGCGAAGCAATTGCTCGCCGACGTGAAGTATCTGGCGTCGGACGAATTGGAGGGACGAGGGGTGGGGACCGAGGGCCTGATCAAGGCGGCGGACTTCATCGCGGAGGAGTTTCGCAAGGATGGGCTGAACGTGGTCTCGGCCGGAGGCGATCCTTACCAGGAGTTTCAGGTGACCGACGGGGCAAAGCTGCTGGAACCGAACACGCTCAAGTTCCTGGGACCGGAAGGACAAGTGATCGACGTGCCGCTCAACGAGCAGTTTCAGGTCTGTTCGTTCGGGGCCGCAGGTACGTTTGAAGCGCCATTGGTGTTCGCTGGCTACGGTATTGAAGCGGCCGATGTCGAGTACGACGACTTCGCCACTGTGGATGTGAAAGACAAGGTGGTGATCATCCTGCGGCGGACGCCGTTTCAGGCCGATCCTCACAGCGCGTTCGCGGTGGGACACGGGATCTCTCGTCATGCGGCGCTGACGACGAAAGTGAGTCGCGCGTTCAGTCGCGGGGCGGTGGCGGTGCTGTTTGTGAATGATCATTTCACTGGCGACTCGGAACGTCAACAACTCGACGAGCAACTCGCGAAGGCGAATGACCGCGTCATCGCCGCCGCCGAAGCGCTCGTCGCAGCAG
>JAGQQB010000550.1 GCA_020426425.1 Planctomycetaceae bacterium
AAGCAGCGAGGGCAGAATGGGTTTCAACTCTCGCTGCTGGGCTTCGATCCTGAATTCGATCATGCCGCGCTGACGAAGGAAGCACGAGGGCGGCGCATCGTGCTGACGCGGCCTGAAGAGAGCCTGCTGCTGCGCAAAGCGACTGGTGAACTTCCGCACGGAGGCGGACGACGTCTGGATCCCAATGGTTCTGAGATCACCCTGTTGCGAAACTGGATCGAGGCGGGAGCATCGCGATCCATTCCCGGCACGCCATCGCTCGATCACATCCAGATCACACCGACCGAGTTTCGCTTTACCGAATCGATCGATGTCCCGCTTGCAGTGACAGCGCACTATAGTGATGGATCGACCCGCGATGTCACCCGGTATGCGGCCTATCAGTCGAGCGAAGCACCGGTGGTCGGGGTAAACGAAGCGGGGGTGATGTCACCCGGCGGCGTAACCGGCGAAGCCGCAGTCGTCGCCCGGTATGCCGATCAGTTCGCCATTGTGAGTGCTTCCGTCCCGGTGGCTGGTGATGTGCCGGATGACTACTACGCCCAACTTCCTCGCAACAACAAGATCGACGAGTTGGTCTGGACCGGTTTGTCGCGACTTGAACTGACGGCGTCGGAGCCAGCACCGGAGCACCGATTTCTGCGACGGGCTTACCTGGACATCATCGGACGCATTCCAACGGCAGAGGAATCTCGCGGTTATCTTGATGATCCGTCGTCGACGAAACGCGAACGACTCGTCGACCGACTCCTCGACAGTCCCGAATATGCTGAACACTGGGCGAACAAGTGGGCGGACTTGTTGCGGCCGAATCCTTATCGCGTCGGCATCAAAGCCACACTGAATTACGACGCCTGGATTCGTCAATCGTTTCGCGAGAATCAACCGTACGACGAGTTCGTCCGCGAGTTGCTGACCGCACAGGGGAGCACGTTCCGCGAAGGGAATACGGTGCTGTTTCGCGACCGTCGCGAGCCGGACGAGTTGACGACCATCGTCAGTCAGTTGTTCCTGGGCATTCGACTGGAGTGTGCGAAGTGTCATCATCATCCCAACGAAGTTTACGGGCAGGATGACTACTACAGCTTCGCGGCCTACTTCGCGAAGATTGGCCGCAAAGGAACGGGCCTCTCCCCGCCGATCTCTGGCTCCGAGGAATTCGTCTTCGCTGGGGACAAAGGGGAAGTGCGGCATCCCTTGACGGATGAAGTCCTCGCGCCGCGTCCGCTGTTTGGAATCGCGCCAGAGATCGGTGCTGACGAAGATCCTCGCCTCGCCCTCGCCGCTTGGGTCACCTCGAAGGAAAACCCCTACTTTGCACAGACGATGGCCAACCGAGTCTGGGCCGACCTGATGGGGCGCGGACTGGTCGAACCGGTCGACGATCTCCGAGCGACCAATCCGCCGATGAATGCCCCGCTGCTGACGTTCCTGGGCGAAGACTTCGCCGCACATGGGTTCGACATCAAGCATCTCATCCGCCAGATCGTCCTGTCGCACGCGTACAACTTGAGTTCAGTCCCGACCGAGCGAAACGTCGTCGATACCCGGGCGTACTCGCGGCACTATCGTCAACGACTGCGGGCAGAAGTCTTGCTCGATTCCATCGTGCAGATCACTGGTGTCCCGGAAGACTTCAGCGCGATGCCGCCAGAGTCACAGGCGCGAGAGATCTGGACGCATCGCATCAGTTCCTTGTTCCTCGACGCATACGGTCGGCCTGACCCGAATCAGGATCCCCCCTGCGAACGGATGTCCGATCCGACCGTCGTCCAGACGCTGCATCTGATGAACTCGGAGCAGTTGTACGCCAAGGTCAAAAGCGATGCCGGTCGCGCGGCGGAACTGGCCAAGAGCGAACGGCCCCCCATCGAACTGGTAGAGGAGTTATATCTGTCGATCTATTCGCGCCGACCGACCGAAGCAGAATTGCAGATCGGTGTTGGTTTATACGAGAATGAACAAGGCTCCCGTCGGGAATTGACCGAAGACCTGATGTGGGCACTGCTGAATACTCCGGAGTTCGTCTTCAAGGATTGATGACGACTTCCCTCCCCTCCTCCATAGTCCCGCCTCAATACCCGCCCATGAAACGCACCGCTAACTGTGACGGCGTCACCCGCCGCGACTGCTTGAAGCTGGGACTCGGCACCGCGCTGGGGCTAGGGTTTTGGGATCTGCATCGCCTGCGTCTGCAAGGGGCCGATCAGTCCGGCTCGCGCGGCGTCGCTCGCAGTTGCATCCTCATCTGGCTCGATGGGGGACCAACGCACTACGAGACCTTTGATCCCAAACCACTCGCGCCGACCGAAGTTCGCGGCGACTTCTTCCCCATCGAAACCGCAGTCCCCGGTGTGCAGTTCTCAG
>JAGQQB010000551.1 GCA_020426425.1 Planctomycetaceae bacterium
CGAGGTGTCCATCCACCAAGCGAGCCGTCGCCAGAAGTTTCACGGCGTAACCGAGTTCGTCGGCGTATTTGAGATCTTCAAGATCGAGCGTGTTGATCCCCTGGACTAGAAACTGTTCGGGGACCACTCTGGTGCCGAATGCGAGCTGTGTCAGGATGCCGAGTTTCTGAGCGGCGTCGGTCCCTTCCACATCCATGGCAGGATCGGCTTCGGCATAGCCCATCGCCTGCGCTTTCGCGACGGCATCAGCGTACGAGACGTTGCGATGAAACATCTCTGTGAGAATGAAATTGCATGTGCCGTTGATGATCGCTTCCAGCGAGGTGATCTGATTGCTCGCCATCGACTGCCCGATCCCAGCAATGATCGGACAACCACCGGCGACGGCGGCTTCGAAACAGATCGTCCGACCAAGCTCGCGGGCCTTGTGAAACAGTTCTTGCCCATGTGCGCAAATCAGCGCCTTGTTGGCGGTGACAACATCTTTCCCATGCTCCAGCGCCGCCTCGACCAATTGCCTCGCCGGGGAAAGTCCGCCGATGAGTTCGAGCACAATATCGACGTTAGGATCGGTAACGACCTCCATTGGATCGGTCGTCAGTTGGTCTGGACGCAGCTCCACTTCACGCGACTTGTCGAGACTGCGCACCGCCGCCTTGTGGACGATCAACTCCCGTCCAGCACGCAGCGCATTGCGCTGGGCATGCTCAATCAGTATCTTCGCCGCACCGCCCCCGACGGTCCCGAGTCCAACAATTCCAATTCGCAATGGGTCCATGTGAATGCTTCAAAAAGGCTTTTGTTAACGGCGAATTGGAGTTGCTGGGGCAAGAGGGGAAGAAGGACTCAGCTCCCAGTGAATCAGTCTAGACCGCAGAGTGTTGTTGAGCATTGTAAACTGACAGCAGTGAATCGCAGACTGCACCGCTTTCACTCTTCATTTCGTGCTTCGAAATCCGAGTTTTCAAGCTCAAGTTTTCCGCGGAACTCACCCACCCCCATGTGCCAACTCCTCATCCCACTCATCCATCAGCGGCCAGTCCACGGCACAGGTGCCGAAGTCCGCCATGTGCTGGTACTGGTCGAGCCGATCGATCGTACGCTGCAACATCGCGTTGTTTTTGGGGAACCAGGGGCCATGGCTGGGCAGCAGCCACTCGACATCGCTATCGCGAATTCGTTGAAGGGAAGCGATGAAGTCGGGGATGTCTGAACCGTGATGGGCATCGATATTGCCGACGCAGCCATCGCGATAAATGTTGTCGCCCGAGAGCAGCAGATTACCGAGGCGGAACGCCAGTTGAGCCGGAGCGTGCCCTGGGGTATGCCAGACTTCGAGTTTCAGTGACCCAAGTTCGAGGATGTCCCCTTCGTCAATGGTCGCGTCAAACTTCACCTTGGGCATATCGAGTGCGATGTCCTGCGCGGCGATTTCCGCATAGGTCATGATTCGCTCGCCCTGTTCCAGAAGGTCGCGGGCATTGGGATGCCCCACGACCTTTGCACCTGGCAGCATCTCCTTCGCACGCCCCAGCGCCTGCACGTGATCGACATCGGCATGCGTGGCGACCAGGTACCGGCAGTTGGCGAGCGGGAAATCGAGCTGCCGAATCAAATCGACAATATCATCCCAAGTGTCTTCGTAGCCCAGGTCGATCAGCATCCAGTCATCCTGATCGTAGACCAGATAGACGCAACAACCAAGGCGTCGCCGCGCCTGGTAATTCATCTCCAGGACGTGAGGAAACAGGTCACGTCGCGCCAACATAAGGGGGCTCTCTCTCGAACTTGCAGGCCAAAAGATCAGAATGGGAAACGAGGTTGAATTGTAAGCGTTCCACCACAAGGACTCCATGGTATCGCGGGAGTCCTTCGCTGAAGCCCGCAGACTGCAATCGTGGGGATCTGCGTGGCAAGCTCGCATCGACCATCGGAACGAATTCATGTTGGCTGATTGGAAATTCAGGCAGCAGATTGTCATACTCTTCGAATGTTGGACCAAGCTGATGTGATTTGCTGGCAGCCCGAAGTGCCCCGCCTCCTGACGGAGGGTGAGGAGACTTCGGGCTGGTTTCGTTTCTGGTGGGCCAGACGTTGTCTGCTGGGCGGACGGTCGACGAGGGAGGCCGCGTAATGTTTACTGGTCTCGTGGAAGGAATGGGGACGGTCGCGGCGGTCGAGTCGCAAGTGGTTGGTGTCGATCTGGTGATCCAGCCGCCCAATCACATGGAAGGCACAGCGCACGATCCTGTCGTGATCGGGGCGAGCGTGGCGATCAATGGCTGCTGCCTGACGGTGGTGTCGATCGAGGAGGCTGGCTGGCGGTTTCAGGCGGGTACCGAGACGTTATC
>JAGQQB010000552.1 GCA_020426425.1 Planctomycetaceae bacterium
TTCTGCTCGAACCAGGAGAGGACGATTTCGAGCGGCAGATCGTTGACGCTGCAATCGAACGCTTGGGACAGAGCGAGTGCCACCTGCACCGCACCATAGGCATCGTTACACTGACCCATATCCAGCAGTCGCGGAATGCCAGCGACGGTGCCATAGTCGTGGTTCCGAATGCGGTACTTGCCACAGCCGAGCGTGAGGATGACCGACTGCTCGGGCGATTGTTCTGCCACCTGCGTGTAGTAGTTGCGACCGAGTTCGGCACCATCGCAACCGCCGATGACGTAGAACCGCTGAATGTCTCCCGCCTTCACTGCCTCAACCACCTTGTCGGCGAGACCAAGAATGACGCTGTGGTGGAAGCCGATGGTCGACTCACGGACGATGTTCTCAGTCAGCGAATCACACTCCTTCGCCTTCGCGATGACCGGCGCGAAGTTGTCGTCGGTGATGCGAGTTCCTCCGGGAACCGCGGTGATCCGCGTGGTGAAGAGGCGATCAGCATAGGTGTCGGACGGAATCAGCACGCAGTTCGTCGTGGCGACGATCGGCCCGGAGAACATGGGAAATTCCCACTGCTGATTCTGCCAGGGACCGCCGAAGTGACCGACCAGATGAGGATGCTTCTTCAGTTCCGGGTAGCTGTGAGCTGGGAGCATCTCGCCGTGCGTGTACACGTTGATGCCGGTGCCGGCTGTCTGTTCAAGCAGCAGCTCAAGATCAACCATGTCGTGCCCGGTGACCAGGATGCCGGGGCCAGCCTGAGTTCCCTCTTTCACGACAGTCGGTTCCGGAGTGCCGAAGCGTTCGGCATGCCCCTGATCGAGCATTTCCATGACTTTGAGATTCTGTCGACCGCATTCGAGCACCAGTTCGAGCAGCGTGGGGATGTCGAAGTTCACGTTGGTCATCGTGGCGAAGAGTGCTTCTTCGATGAAGGCGTTCACACCTTCGTCGGTCTTGCCGAGCCGACGGGCATGATTCGCGTAGGCCGCCATCCCCTTCACACCGTAGAGCAGGATCTCCTGCAGCGACTGCATGTCCGGGTCTTTGCCGCAGACACCAAGGTCGGTGCATCCGGTCCCATTTTGGGTCTGTTCGCATTGGTTACAGAACATGCTGATGGCTCCTGTTGGAGAAGGTGGGATTGGTGAGGTGGGCGAGGCGGTCCTCACAAGAAGGGCCTCCCGGCGCGGAGAATATCGGCTTCCCGCTGGAGATTCAAGAATAAAAGAACTTTAGTTCTGCAATTGTCCAGAGGCTGGGAATCGAGTAGTCTGAACCCAAGTGTTCCGCTGTGACGTGTGCTCTTGAGGTGGCCCAGATGACTCCCTACGGCAAGGTCGCCCAAGCCGCGATTGCATCGATGAGCCTACTTGCGGAACGCTACTCCGCTGATCAGCCGGAACGTCTCAACTCGCGCGAAATCGCCGAGCGACGGCGTCTTTCACAGGCGATTGTGGGCAAGGTGCTGACGACGTTGTCACAACTGGGGCTCGTGCATGGCTCGCCGGGTCCCGGCGGCGGATACGCCCTCGCGCGGTCTCCGGCGGAGATTACGTTGATGGAAGTGGTCGCTCCGTTCGACCGGCTCGACAGCCATCTCGTCTGCCCGTTCGGCGAAGGCTGGTGCGGTCATGGTCCGCAGTGCCCGTTGCATGAAGAACTCGACGCGCTGCGGCAGCGGATTGAGAACTTCCTCAACAAGACCACGCTGGCAAGGTTTCAGGGGCAGGATTCGTCGTCGGTGGTGCTAACGGAACTACGCGGGCTTAAGTGAGTGAGGGCGCGGACGGTGGACGCACGGTCACCAAACATCAGGCGCACACCCGCACAACACCTTACTACCTTGCGAACCGGAAACCTGAATTGGACACCTGTTGCGTTGTCACGGTATGATAACTGTCCCCCCTGATGCTGATGGAATCGCCTGTGCGGACGATTCTCCCGCCTGTTTCCGTGAGTCCTATGACGATTCGTGTGCGTTGCCCGAAGTGTGGTTTTCGCTTTCAGCTTGCGGCTGAAGATGCGGGGAAGAAAGGTGTTTGTCCTCGCGAGGGGTGTAATCAGAAGTTTCGCGTGCCGGCTGCCAAGGTGATTGCTCGTCACCAGGAGCAGGTCGAGGCCCAGGCACCGCCGCAAGAGATAAGGCCGCAACGACCGCCAACTGCGGCGCCTGTCACGGAATCGTTGAGCAACGGCGTGCCGGTTCCGCTGGCAGAGCGAGTCGTCACCCCGGCGAATCTCCCAACTCCAGTTGCTGAGAAGGTTGACGATCCGGCGACCAAGCGATCTGTCGTTCGAGGGCAGAACGCAGCGCGTGAGCAGTCTGCAGCGGCAGCAAAGCCAGC
>JAGQQB010000553.1 GCA_020426425.1 Planctomycetaceae bacterium
GTCCTCCGTCCACTTACACTCGAGCATGCGGGCACTCGTGGAATGCGTGCTACGGACGGCGCGTTAGTACCGCGCGCGTCTTACCAGCGAGCCGCGCAACAAACAGGACGAGCGGCTCTGTCCCGGTCAGTGGGAGCTGTTTCCGAAACCGATTCACATCGATCGGCACATGCCGGCACTTGATCTCCAATTGCCCGGCCGCGTGAGACCGCAGCATGTTCCGCAGTTCACGCTGATTGTTCGCACATTCCGCGAGCACTTCAAATGGCCGCGCGAAGGGTGTCTCGATCAACACCTCTGATGTGAAATACTCCTCGGCCTCATCCAGTCGTGCCAATCCTGTCTGCTCTCCCAGCACATCGACCAGTCCCGCGCGAACGACGGCCGGATCGGGGTCATACAGATACCGCCCTAATTCGCGACGATCTGCCCGAGCCAGCCACGGGTCACCGGTCAGTGAGACACCTTCCGGCAACAACGTTGCCCGCCAGTCGGTCTCGGTTCGTCGGTCACCAAACCAGATCGTCGCCTCCTTGCACTCTCCGTCGAGGCTGATCAGTTCCACCTCGCAGTCGGGGAACTTGCCGCCGAAATTGCTCGCCGGAGACAGCTTGATCGCCCCACCCCGAGCCGCCTGTGTCAATTCTTGCATGAAGTCGAGCGGCGGAACGTAATCTTCCAGTCGCAGCACCCGACGCGCCGCTGGACGACGGTCTGGATCAAGATGCACATGACCATCCGCGAACGACAGGCTCATCACGTCGGCGGTCACCGTTTCAATCTGATCACCCACTCCGTACACGTCGGCGTTCCAGGCGGTCCGTAATGTTGCTAGCGGCAAGCAGTCAACAGCGGTCACGCGCACGCCCATTTCGGCAATTGCGATCGCATCTCCACCAGTTCCGCAACAAAGATCCCACACCTGTTGACAATCAGCGAATCGCCGCGCCTTGTGTCGGGCCACGACTTCACTCGTCGATTGCTCCACTCCCACACGTTCCAGCCACATCCGTTCGGCCAGCGAGAACTTGACGGCAGCCCGTTTCCGGGCATCACGCAACTGTAAAGCGGCAATCACCAACGATTGGGGATACCGTTCGCGCAGCACCTGCTGCAACTTCATGTCATCGAGACTCGATGTCGCGATCTCTTGGAGCAAAGCTGGGGTCGTACGCAGATCGAGCCACAGTTGTTCATTCTCACCTGTCGACATCGTCTCACGTCCCACGTGTATTGCCAAACAGTTCAATATGCAGTCGTGGCGAAACCTGCCAGCCACGCAGGGTGGCGGCTTCTACCAGCCAGGCGAGTTTGCCGCGCAGAACGTCGCATTCAGTCCCCTGCGGCATCAGGTAGACCTGATCCGATCGCAGTTCCGGGAACTCAGCAACGTAGGCTTCCACTTCGGCCAGATCTTCGGGGACATCGACCACAAATTTGAACTGACACTCAGCCTCGCTCAGCCACCGTCGAATCACCTCCGGTCGATGCCTTCGCGTCTGATGCCGTTGCTCCCACGCTGTCCCCCACGGAACCGAATTCGCCAACTTGGGCGAGAGCGAGACCAGATCCACCGGTAAGTCACGAAACACTGTTCCCGCGGTTTCGATGGTCAAATAGTGCCCCAGCCGCTTGAGTTCTTCCGTCAACAAGACGATTTCCGGCGGCAATAGCGGTTCACCCCCGGTGACGACAACATGGTCAACGCCGTAGTCATGCAGTCGCCCCACAATCACATCCAGCGCGATCTCGTCACCTTCAGGATGCCACGACGTGTATGGCGTATCGCAAAAAGAACACCGCAAATTGCAGCCACTCAATCGTAGAAAGGCACTCGGCACCCCCACATGCCGACCTTCACCTTGTACCGAACAAAAAACTTCCGAAACCCACATATCTCACCAGTTCGAACGAAGCGTCACATCGTCGCAGGTGTTCCAGGTACGGGCAAGCGCCTCAGTCGAGTCGATGCCAATCACCGAAAACCACCCCATCCGTAGCAGACGCACTCCGAGTGCCGTCAGTCCTGAACCTGGCCAGACATCACAAACAGGGCCCCCCCGTCTGCCATCGCGCTCGCATTTGTCCCCGATTCGGTCAAGGGACCGATGAGTGACTTTGGTTCATTCTGCGACGCCCTCCCTTAGCTTTGCCCCGAGCTGCGGACGAACTAGACTCGCCGCATGAACATGCACAATCACAGCGCGAAAACTCCCGCCACGCGTTCTCGTGTCGAGCAACAGCTCTGTGCGCTGGCCCTCACATTCACCATGCTGTGCCTGCTGGCGCCCCCTGCATCTGCCGGAACGAAAACCTGGGATGGCAAACATGCGACC
>JAGQQB010000554.1 GCA_020426425.1 Planctomycetaceae bacterium
TTCGTCGGCTGGAAAGCGACGATCCAGAGAAGATGATGCCGCCCGAAGAGCGGCTGCCCGCGAACGTCATTGCTGACTTTAAGAAATGGGTACAGGATGGTGCTGTCTGGCCGGAACAGACTGCGCCGATGATGGCCGATCTGGATGAGGAATTGCCGTGGGCGTTCCATCCCATTGCGTCGGTCACGCCGCCCGAGGTGCAAGACACCGGTTGGTGCCGAACCGAGATTGATCGTTTCATCTGGACGCAGCAGCGCGAGCAGGGATTGGCACCGGTAGCCTTTGCCAGCAAGCAGACGTTGCTGCGTCGCGTGACACTCGACCTCACTGGACTCCCACCGACTCCGGAAGAGGTCGCCGCCTTCCTCGCCGATGAATCGCCCGAGGCGTACGCCAAGGTGGTTGATCGTCTCCTCGCATCACCCGCATATGGCGAACGTTGGGGACGGCACTGGCTCGATCTCGCCCGCTATGCAGATACCAGTGGCGATGGAACCGACATGCCAGTTCCGGAAGCCCGCTACTATCGTGACTATGTCATCGCTGCATTCAACAGCGACATGCCGTTTGATCAGTTTGTGACCGAACAGCTCGCGGGAGACATTCTGGCGAAGCATGAGCCCGACGATCCTCGTAATCATGAGAAGATCATCGCGACCGGCTACATCGCACTGACGCGCCGCTTTGGCAATTCACGCAACGCTGAGTACGACCTGATTCTGGATGATACCATCGACACCGTGGGGCGTTCGCTCTTGGGACTCACGCTCGGCTGTGCCCGGTGCCATCACCACAAATTCGATCCAGTGACGATGGAGGACTACTACGGACTGGCCGGATACTTTGACAGCACGCAGTATCCTCACGCCGGGACAGAGCATCAGAAGGAGCGAGCCGATTTCGTTTCGATCACCGTCCCAGAGGATCTCAAGCCGACGTACGATTCGCTCCAGGCGTGGGCGGTTTCCGACAAGGAAACGGTGGGCGATGTCAAAGTCGCCATCGCCGGCGATCCCCGTAAACGCGGCGATGTGGCTGCACGTGGATTCCTGGGTGCAATCGCCTCCGGCACCGCCACGATTCCAGAGGGCGAAAGTGGTCGTTTGCAGTTGGCGCATTGGATCGTCTCAACCGAGAACCCGCTCACGCCGCGCGTGATCGTGAACCGCGTCTGGCAGCATCACTTTGGCAAAGGGTTGGTGGCAACGCCGAGCAACTTTGGTCAGCAATCACAGCCGCCGAGTCATCCGGAGTTGCTCGACTGGCTCGCCAACGAGTTCATGAGTCACGACTGGTCGTTCAAGCATCTGCATCGACAAATACTGTTGTCGGCGGTCTATCAGCTCGACAGCGTCACAGCGCCCGAGCAAACAGCGAAGGACGAAGCGAATCGGTATTACTGGCGATTCGACCGGCAACGGATGGACGCCGAAACCCTGCGGGACTCTGTGCTCGCGGTCAGTGGCACGCTCGAACCAGGGACGGGCGGGCGACATCCTTTCCCGCCGACTGAGAAGCTCAAGTTCTCACAGGGGAACCCGTTCACGGCGACGTACGACCACAATCATCGGTCGGTTTACCTGATGACGCCGCGACTGAATAAGCATCCCTTCATGGCGCTCTACGATGGGGCCGATGCCAACAAGAGCACTGATGTACGGCCCACGTCGACCGTCGCACTCCAGGCGCTGAGCATGATGAATGGGGACTTCCTCAAAGAGAAATCAACCGCGTTCGCCCAGCGTGTGATTGCCTCCGCCAGTGAGCCCAAGGCACGTGTCCGCGTCGCCTACGAACTGGCGTTTGGTCGCGCGCCTGAAGGGAGCGAACAGGTGGAAGCGGTGGACTACGTGCAGACGTATCAAGCCGCCATGCAGGAGCAGAAACAACCTCCCGAGAAAGCGGAGCTGCTGGCATGGGCGAGTCTGTCCCGCGTGTTGCTCAGTTCCAATGAGTTCATTTACATCGACTAGCGATTCGTATCCCACATACGTTCGCCAACAAACAATCGATCCTATCCGGTCCAATACACGACCTGGAGAACCGTCATGCTGAACAATCTGTCTCGCCGCGATGTGTTGCGACAAGCCGTCACCGGAGCACTCGGCCTGAGCGCCGCCCCGTTGCTGGCCGATGTCAATCCGCTGGCTCCTCAACCCTCGCAGTTCTCCGCCAAAGCAAAACGGGTGATTCTGTTCTTCATGCCCGGTGGCGTATCGCATGTCGACTCGTTCGATCCGAAACCGGCATTGCGAAAAGATGACGGCAAGGAGGTCGGCAAAGATCGCGTCTTGACCGGTAGCCTCTGGGGTTCACGGCAGTACGGTGAAT
>JAGQQB010000555.1 GCA_020426425.1 Planctomycetaceae bacterium
TGTGCGGAGGGTGAACCGACCGCCCATCAAGCCAGATCCCCCGATTCACGTAGCAACTCTCTTATTCCGCGGCTTGCGCCTTCTTCTCCAGGATACGGACGCTCGCCTCTTCAATGATGAGGCTTTCGCGGGTGATGGGTTCGTCGAAGTTGTCGCTGTAACCTTCCCAGTGACAGTGAACCGGTCCCTCTCTGGACTCGGCGATGGCGGTGACGGTGATCCAGCGACGCCCCCATTCGGCGCGCATCTTGACTCCTTGGGGAATCTGAAGACCGGCTGGCAACGGCATGTGTCGGGGTGGAATGGGAAGTGTGATCCGATAGGTTCTGGCCGACTTTTGCGGCAATCCCTTGGGCGTTGGGGACGAAACATTTCCCGAAGAATCTCCACCAATCGAAGGGCCGCCAGATCCAACCAGGTTTCCTGGCTGGGGTGTCGTCGGCTTTGGCGAAGTTGTCTTTACAGGTCCGGTCGACTCCAGGACTGGGAACTGATTGTTTCGATTTGAGGTCGGATCTGACTGAGGCAAACTCGACTCGAACGAAGGAATCGAATCGGCAGTCAAGGTGGGTGTGCTTGGTTTCGGCGGATTAAACATCAGTGGTCGGCCGGGAACCGCGCCTTGGCCTTTTTCCGGCGATGACAGTTGCTGCAAGACCTGACGATCGATCTTGCGGTCGACAAACCGCACGGAGCCATCAGCCAACAGCATGTTCACCCCCATCGGTGATGTCGGGGAACCGAATTGTGTATCGCTGATTCCCAGTCCAGTGGCCGGATCGCGCAGATTCGAGGGATCACCCCAGGCCTTGAAGCCGGTCGCCACTTCACCAGCCAGGATGGTGTTCGAGAGTCCATTCGACACAGTCTGCAAAGTGCGCGGACTGCCGTCGGGAGTCATGAAGAAGCGGATGTTGCCCGCGTAATGGGAGATCGACCGACCATTGACAGTGTTCGGCTCAGGAGCAAACCGCTGATACTGCGGTACGACCGTCGCATAAGCATTGAGCTGGACCGCTGCGTCCCACGGCTGGTCGGGGTCGATCCGCTGATACAATTCGTTGTAACCCAGATGTGGGAGCAACTGCGTCTGCCAGCTCATGTTGCCGCTTCCTTGAGTCCCTCGTTCCTCCGCCGCCGGAAAATGCTGATGCTCGGCCTGAAACGCCTGCACCGCGACACCGACTTCCTTGAGGTGATTCCTCGACTCCGCCCGCCGTGCCGCCTCGCGAGCTTGCTGTACCGCTGGCAGCAACGCCGCGAGAGTACAGGGGAGGATGACACAGCAGATAAACACCCCCAACACCGCGAGGAGGATGACCAGCAAGCTGTTTGAACTCTGACTCTGACGCCGCCGCTTGGTCCGCCTACGCCGTTCGTTCGCCACGTTTCACCTCACCCGATGCTGCAATACGCCCTGCCGCAACGCCCTTAAGTTTCTCGAATCCGGCGGCAAGCAAACATTGACTGAAACCTGCCTCCTTGAGAAGTGCAGTTTACCACCGCGCACCTTGCGTGCGAAGAGCGCGTGAGGTCCTACTGATCGTCGTTCAGATCGACATCCTTAATGTCGACCGGCCATGCGAACGTCGGCGCCTTCGCGGCGTCGTAATCACCCAAGTGAGCCCGGCCGGCGGGTTCGCGATCCGGCGGGCGCTGATACGTCCAGGGGTTCTGACGGAACTCGTGGTCGATCAATTCGAACAGACGAGGATCGTACTCTTCAAGTTCCGCCCGGGTGTTTACGTGATTATGCACCGCGTCGTTTTCGCGATTGGTGCCGAAGTAGGACTGCACTCCTTCGGCCCAGTATTCCTGAGGATTCGTCATTGCATAGGCATCTTTCCAGAGTCCATCGTCGCGCGCCTGGGTGTAGGTTGCTTGGAGCCTGGCGGCGAAGTCGGGCGAGAGTTGACGCAAGGCCATTTCGTCAATCGCGTGGGCGAACTCATGGACAAGAATGTTCTCTTTCGGATAAGGATCGCCGGGATAGCAGAGCAGATTCTCTTCGCCACAACTAACGGCAGGTCGTTCCTTCGACGCCCCCAGTCCGCGCGCTCGGCGGTTCCAATACTTCGCCGGTGTGAGATCCGAGTGTTCGGGCACATCGGTCGTGTATTCCTGGTAGCCCATGACGACGAAACGAACTCTGCGCTTTGCCAGTTCACGAAGCACATCGGGGCGATGTCGCAGCATGTTGTGGATCAAGAACGCTGCTTCCCGCAATGCCGCTGGATGCACCTTGGCCGACGCGATGACCGGAAAGTCGTCGACCATGACCGCCTGTGTGTAGACCGGATTGAGATTCCAGTCCGCAGGAGGCGGCT
>JAGQQB010000556.1 GCA_020426425.1 Planctomycetaceae bacterium
TGCTTGGCATCAGCTTGTTCGTCACTGAGTCGCGTGAGGACTGAGTCATAGCGCTCCAGGACCAGTTGCCGGTCTTGGTCGACCTTGCCGAAGAGAGTTTCGGCAAGTTGGCGTACGAGTTGATCGCGGCTTTCAAGCAGTCGCTGGCGATGCACACTGGAGAGGTTCGCCACGGCGATGGTCTCCTGGTCGATGGCGTTGATCAGGGCATGCATCCATTGCGACCGTTGGAGCAGTCTGTTCAGGATGGATTCGCGCACCACTGGGCCGTGAGCCGGCCAGTTGGCCAGCAGACGCTGCGGGACTTCTTCGCGCCCGGTGTTAGCGAGTGAGTCGATGGCGGCGAGTTGGACTTCGGTTGGCTCTTGCGGGGTGAGGAGCGACGCGAGCAGTTCGATGTCGGCGGAACGGGCGCTCCCAATGTGGCCGATCGCGTTGATCGCGTTGCAGCGGTCGCTGACGTTGCCATTGCCTTCAGCCGTGAGGCGGACCTTCGTCATGAGTTGGTACAGCAGTTGCTGTCCGTCACGGTCGAGATGGGCTTCGACATCGAACTGAGGGCCAAGCAGTTCGAACCACGCGCCGAGCATCCTTTCGGGATGGCTGCCGATTTGGAGCGAGGAGAGGACATGGCGAACGGGATCGGGCTGATCCTGTTGGATCGCGAGGGCGGAGAGTCGCGCAAGTGTTTTCGGAGGGGCACCGTTACGCTGGAGCAAAATGCGGATCGTCGCTTTGACATGCTCGGGCGTCATGCTCGATTGCACGGCTGCCGCAAGATCGGGCTGGTCTTCGCCAGCGACGGCCAGCCAGGCGAGTCCGCTGGAACTCCATTCACCAGGAAACTCGCCGAGGGAATAGGCGAGCTGCAACCGAAGAAACGCGGGGCTGCTGTCATTGACCACCAGCGGCAGCAGTGCCTCGGCCCATTTCTTTGCGACGACGCGATCTTCGTCGTCGGCGGGAGCGAACTGTTCGGCGAGTCGGACCGCATGCCGTTGGACGCCAGCGTGCTCATCGCGGAGTGCGGCGATGACGATCTCACTGTCGAGCTTGTGCATGCCGTCGAGAGTGCAGAGGGCATGCAGTCGAGCGAGGGGGGACTGGCTGTTGATCGCCAATTGTTCCAGCGGCTCGATGGCGACAGAATCATCGCGCCAGATGAGCATGCGTTGCACGAGATCGCGCTGCCAGCCGCTGGGACTGTCCAGGGCGGCGACGAGTTCGATGGTGGTGAGTTGATCGAGTTGAGGGACTGAGCGACGCGGTTTGCCTTGGGGGGCGATGCGGTAGAGGCGGCCCAGGTTTGCGCCGGAGCGGACGTCGAGGGTCTGTTCGAGTTCGTCGTCGATCCACTCGGGATGTTCGATCACTTCGCGGACCATGTCGGCCACGTAGAGCGCGCCATCGGGGCCGACATGGGTTGCTGCCGGCCGCGACCAGGGATCTTCGGAACGGAAGAACTCAACTTCGCCGGCATGCAGTTTCTCGCTGCGGAAACTGATTCCCTGTGGGATGAGTTTGCGGGCGTGGACGATGTTGTAGACCGGCTCGCTGGTGAAGGTGACGTTCTCGTATTCGGGGCCGAACCAGTCGTCGCGATAGACGATGGTGCCGCAGGCCGAGGTGAAGCGCGGTGTCTCGCCAATCTTGCGGTACTTGGTATCGCAATGGCTGATGATCGGACCGATGGGGTACACGAGCGTGTCGCCATCGCGAATGTCGCGTCGAGCTGGCGGCGGAGCGAAGTGTGGGTTCCGCTTGAGGTAATGCTCATCGAGAGCGTAGTGGAAGATGGGGTTCGGGTTATTGCAGCCGAACCAGTTGCCCCAGTCATCGCGATTGCGACCGAACTGCGTTTGTCCTGCTTGCGTTTCAATCTCGCCGGTCTCGGGCCGGAAACGCAGATCGCGACCGCGAATGTCGACCTCCTGTCCCGTCTTCACCGAGCGAACGACTCCGCCGCTGTCGCCGTTGGCGAGATAGATCCAGTTGTCGAGTCCCCAGCGCGGGCCGTTGACGCGGTGCTGCTGATTTCCTGCGGCAAAGCCGGTGAGGAGCTTCTCGATGTGGTCAGCACGGCCATCGCCGGTGGTGTCTTCGAGATAGAGGACATCGGGGCACGCGGTGACGATGACGCCATTCCTCCAGACGAGGATGCCGTTCGGCGTGCTCAGTCGATCGGCAAACAGGGTTGAGGTCTCGTACCAGCCATCAGCATCACGGTCTTCCAGAATGCGCACGCGGCCACCGGGGGCCCCATGGCCATTAAGGCCGAGTGGATAGTCGGCCATTTCGACCACCCAGAGCCGGCCATCTGGCCCC
>JAGQQB010000557.1 GCA_020426425.1 Planctomycetaceae bacterium
ATCAGCGGGCGAATGCCAGGGACGGTCAACGTGGCGACAGAACCTGTGTCGCAACTGACCACCTGAATACTTGATCCACCGCCAATGACAAACTGACCATTGTTCATCTGGAACGTATCGATCTGCTGTGTGATGGTCCCTTCAGAGCCATCAAAGATGGCGATGCTGTTGTCCCCCAAGTCGGTCAGCACGGTCTCAGGGTCAACGGTCAAGGCATTAATCACCCCAACCGTACCAATCGGTGTGCCGTTGGAGAACTTGGCTGCCTCCGCAACAGGCGACGTGATTGCGTTCGTGACGACATCGATGTCCCGCACGATCGGATTGAGCATGCGGCGATGTAAACGGTTCAGCCACCGTCCCTGGCCACCAGGACCAAATGCGACCCGGACCGAAGCCATCGCTGATGCCTGCGATCCACGAACTTGATCGTACTGGTATTCACCCCCGAGTACGACGCGCGAGTCAGCACCGAGCATGTCGAGTTCATAGATCCGCAGTTCGACTCGGGCGCGAGGACCGATCATCGACTCGAACCCGGGAGCATCATTGTCGAACGCATAGCCACCAATGTAGCCGCGCAATTCTTCAAGACCTTCGTCCCATTCGGCGAGCAGCATGCCGACTTCGAAATCGCTGCCGTAGTAGGCCCGCTCAAAACCGCCGTTGACGACGATGGAACCGTTGGAAACGGTCGCTGTGCTGAGTGGAGCTGCGGTCATCGGGCCTGTGTTGCCCGGAATATAGCCGTTAATGCGAAAGTCGTAGTCAACCGTCAGCAGTTCCAGTCCGATCGTGGCCTGCTCGTAGTTATTGTTGTAGTGTGAGCGGCGCAGATCGTAGAACGCATAACCGCCCACGATATACGACTGGTCGATCATCTTGCGAAAACCAAGGCCCCAGTTCCCTTCCACGGTTTGCTGGTCTGAGGTGAGACCGCGTAGATCGGCAAAGAACAGGTCTTCGTTAGTCTGGTACAGTGGGACAAACAAGGTCCCCTGCCCAACCTCTGCCGCGCCACCAGCCCGCCCGCCGATCTCAAGGTATGGCCGGTACGTGATATAGCCATCATCCTGAGCGATCGCTGATTCCGGCAGAGGGCCTGCCATGGCACCCAAGCCAAGGCACATGAGAAGAAAGTATTTGGTCCGCATCATCAATCCCCGCAGATTGCTAGTTCGGCGATCCTGCATGGATCGCGGCTCAGCGGATACATCGGTTGCGGGGAATTACAGCGATCTGTGCTGAATCACTGCACTCGATCGAAACCATCGGGCGATGTGTCGGAGGACGATAGTTCTGGATGCAGCGTTTCAGATTGCGGCGAAGAATGCCGATCTGCCGAGGCATGCGGCAAATCCTGCCGAACGCTTGCGGATCACGCTGAGGCTGGTGCGGCCCAGACTTGCGAACCCTCAGCATGCAAACAGCCCGCCATATGGCGGGCTGCGGACTTCAATTTCAGTCGGTCAAGCCGGGCGGGCGACCTACGCGTTTGTTTCCGATTCCCAAGGCTTCGCGCGACGTTCACGCAGACGGGTGGCCTTACCAACGCGGTCACGAAGATAGAACAGTTTCGCGCGGCGGACTCGGGCGTGACGCTTGACGACCACTTCAGCGACTTTGGGGGAATTGACCGGGAACGAACGTTCAACCCCTTCACCAGCGACGATACGGCGGACGGTGAACATCTCGTTCATCCCTGCCCCACGCATCGAAATCACGACACCAGAGAAGATCTGGATGCGTTCCTTGTTTCCTTCGAGAATTCGCGTATGAACATCGACGGTGTCGCCAATTGCGAAGTTCAGTTTGTTTTCACGCAGGCTGGTCTGTTCGGCCAGATCGAGCAACTTGTGACGCATGGAACCCTCCTCGGGGCAATTCGAATTGTCGCGAGCGGTGCCTGTGGGAGGTTGCACTTCGCCATAATCTCGATGGGAACACCCCTGACCTCCGGGGTGCGAAGCTGCCTGCCGACGGGCAAGGACTCAGGCTTCGTTCAAACTTTGGATGACGACGGAGTTGGTCGTCGTAATGTGTCTTTATTGGTCTGTGGGACTAAGCAAATCTCCTCGACGCTGTCGCGTCCGCAGCAGGCTCTGCTCATCCCGCCAGGCGGCAATCGCCTGATGGTTCCCACTCAGCAGGACCTCGGGCACCTGCATCCCCCGGTACTCGCGTGGCCGGGTGAATTGCGGGTATTCGAGTTGTCCGGAAAGTGAAAACGAATCGTACCGGGCACTCGCTTCATCTCCCAGCACGCCGGGGATGAGGCGAATGATGGCATCAATCATCAGCATCGCGGGGACTTCG
>JAGQQB010000558.1 GCA_020426425.1 Planctomycetaceae bacterium
CTTGGACCAATCCGCCAGTTCTTCCGGCGTCTCCAATTCTTCGACGGGTGGCGTGTTCGTGAATCGGCTATTCGTTGACGGATCCTCACGAGCGCTTTTTCCCGCCGCCCACACGAGCACATCTGAAAGGGAAAGATTCGTGCCTTGCGCGGGAGATGGTTCTTCGGCGGCGAGGCGAATCGAGGCTGATCGCAGGCATAGCAGTTCCTCGTTCCCCTCGTCGACACGCTGCTGACAGAAGGGACAAACCTTCAAGTGCCGCTGAATCACTTCCGGAATCTGTTCGCCGCGCATGGCGGGCCACAGATCTTCATCGCTAGGACAGGTGGTGATGACCATATCACAGATCTCCTCCATACTCGGCACAACGGGTACGAACTCGCGCCAGCGTGCGCGACGAGTTCACGTAAACTGCGTTGACGCTCACGCCCAATTCCTCGGCGACATCCTGAGCGGGAGACATTTCCAGCACATGTCGCTCGAAGCAGTTCCACGTCAGTGGCTGGCTCTCTTCTCGAACCTTGCCCAACACATGGCGGACAACGTGATGTCGATGTTCCTGCTCGAAATCGGGAGTGTCCTCCGCAAGCCAGTTCAACTCTGCTAGAGACTGTTCACGGCGGGAGCGATTGCGGTACCAGTCAACAATCCGGTTGCGCACCACCTGCCGCAACCAGCCCCGGAACCGACCCCTGGTGCTGGCGTATTCGAACTCGGGAAGCGCGTGTAGGAGCGAGACGAACAGATCCTGCACGATGTCTTGAGCATCGGGAACCGGAATCCCAGCCCGGCGCGTGATCCCTTCCAGAAAAGGGTAGTAGACCTCGGCGAACTCGTCCCAACTGGGCCCGTCTTCAAGATTGCGAACGCGAAACAGGAGTGAACTTCGAGTGGAGTACATGTCACTTCTCGCAGGAGATGGTGTAGTTATGAGGCTCGCCAAAACCAGATACGTCGCCAACCTTCGCCTCCTTACAGGTACCTGCCGCCAATTGCCGCAGTTCAATGACCTCTGACCGTCAAGTTTGCCTAACCAGAGGAGTGGAACCTGCACTGATGCCGCAAAACAATGCATGGCAAAACTACGTGAAGCCACGAGGTTTCACCGTGCTCGCGTTGATTGAAGCATCCTGCAGCACCAATTTTCACATGACGGAATCTGGCCGATCCGGGAACGCTGAGTGATTTCTGCGGCTGGTGAAAGATGGAGAAACCGAGTCGATCGCTCCAAAAACCTCGGAGATTGTTCCAGCGGACCCACAGGTTTTGTCGTACGGGGAGAGCCCCTACGAAATTCAAGGGGCAGTCAAAGTGTCGGCGTCATTGCAACTTGAAGAGGCGTCCCTTACACATTGACTTTCAAATCCGCCAGAACCATTGAATACAATTTGACTTCCGAACTTGTCACTCGTAGACGAGCGCTCACAGCTGCGGAACTGCCGCTGCTATGCGACGAACTGCGCGCGGTGATTGCCGCCGGAGTACCGCTGCCCCAGGGGCTGCGTGAGGCGGGATCGTTCTCAGCGGGTGCGAAGTCAGCTGCAGCACAAGTTGTGGCCGGACTGGAATCGGGGAAAGATCTGGATGAGGTTTTGAAGGAAACCGGCCCCGTACTCCCTCCTGCCTTTTCCGGATTGGTCGCGATTGGAGTTCAAACTGGTCGCACCGAGGAAGTCCTTGCACAGCTTTCGCACACGGCGTCGATTCTGCATCAACTGCGGACCGGGTTGATTCGAGGCCTTGCCTATCCTGCGATTGTGTTGAGCATCTTGTTCACACTCGCCATCGCGGTTCTCCCTCGCCTGGCCAGCAGCATTGTGCTGGTCCTGGAACAGGCCCCCAAAACTCCGTGGATGAGTCGAGTGCTGTGGCTCGCGGAACGGGCGCAGACGCAAGGACAGTCATTCCTCATCGGGATCGCGTTGGCGGTCGGGGTTCTCTGGTTCTTGCTGAATCTCCGTCGCCGTGACCTGACCGGTTGGAGCCGCCTCGCGTGGTTGCCGGGCGTGGGACGCATGATTCTGGATACCGAACTGGCCCGCGCGGCAACCCTCCTGCAACTCCTGGTGCGGTACTCCGTCCCGTTGCCGCAAGCGCTGCGAACCGTGGCTGACACCTGTGACCATCAACGATTCCGTCACGACTTCCTGCTGCTGGCCGACCAGACAGAACAGGGAGTCGCCTGGGATCAGAATTCGATCCGATACTTGCCGAAGTTCTTCGCCTGGATGCTGCGGACTGGACTCCAGGAATCCCAGTTGAACGAAACGCTGGACGAGGCGGCCGACTTCTATCAGCGGCGGGCATTCA
>JAGQQB010000055.1 GCA_020426425.1 Planctomycetaceae bacterium
GAGACTGAAGCCATTCGAATGGATGCCGGACGAATCGATCCCGAGCAGCACATCGCCCGGTTGGATGCGGCTGCCATCGATCAGTTCTGAGCGTTCGACGACTCCCACGCAGAAGCCCGCCATGTCGAAATCGCCGGGGGCGTAGATGTCCGGCATAATCGCGGTTTCGCCCCCAATCAGGGCGGCTCCGGCTTCAACACAGCCAGCGCTGACCCCTTCGACGAGTGAACTGATCAGTTCGGGATCGTCTTTGCCCAGGGCGACGTAATCCAGGAAGAACAGTGGCTGGGCACCGACGCACAGGCAGTCGTTGACGCACATCGCCACCAGATCGATGCCGACGGTGTTGTGGATGCCAGTCTTCACCGCGAGTTTGAGCTTGGTGCCGACGCCATCGGTCCCGGAGACGAGCACCGGATCTTCCATCCGGCGACCACCATCGAACAGGCGAAACAGTCCGGCGAAACCGCCATCGAGCGGCATGACCCCGGGACCATGCGTGCGTTTCAGAAACTGAGGAATCCGCCGCATGGCGTCTGCGTAGAGGTCGAGGTCGACACCAGCGTCTTTGTAGGAGATAGCCATCGCGATACGCTCAAGAATGGGGGAGATGGCGGGAGCGTAGTTCAGTGGACCGCATGCTGTCGAGCAGGAGGATCGGAAAGATCGTTACGGGTGTGCATCTGGCCGATGATGCATGTTCGCGGGGCTATCCGCGTCGTCAGCGTACCACTGATGACACTGCTACCGTGTTGCAAGCTTTGACCACGCTGCAGAAAACGCATCGCTTTCGCGGAGTGATCAGGAAGGATTGAGGCTGTAAGTCAACAGCGAAGGAGTGCCTGGCGCAAACGCGAACAGCACGCCTTCACAGCGTGCTGCGGTCCTGATCGGAAGCCTTCGTGTTCGTTCACACGTCGTCGTATGAGGCCGAACGACCGTCTGTCCCCAGACGTTACGAGATGTTGGCCTGATTCATGCGGGCGCGGTTCTTGGCGCGGCGACGCTCGCGGCGACGCTCTTCGCTGGGCTTTTCGAAGAACTCCTTGCGACGGAGTTCCTTTTTCATGCCTGAGTATTCGACCATCTTGCGGAACCGGCGCACCGCTTCCTGAACCGACTCATTTTCACGCAAACGCAGCTTAACCACGCTTTCCGCTCCTTAGCCTCGACGGGCCTTCTCATCCCTGACCAGACAGGCGGCACCTGCCGACTGTTCCATCACGCGCGAACTCTATCTCGGGGATGAGGAATTGGCAAGCGAGAGAGGTTCGAGGTGTGGGGTTTCAGGTATTGGGGGGCAGGGGGTGGAGATGCCCAGTCAGGAATCCCCTAGGATGTGCCCGGTTTCGGCTGCGAATCTCCTGCGGATCAGTTCAATCGCCGCCCTGTTTGCTTCGCTCAACCCGCTTGCTTCGCTCAAAGCGGGGCAGTATGCTGACTTAAGCACCTGTTCATGTGAGTGTTGGTCGGTTTCCCGGTGGAATTCGCAGGGCAATCCGCGTATTCATGGTGGGTGTCATGCTGATTCCCTGCGCCCAGATTTCATTCGTCCTGCCTGGACCTTCCATGCGACATTTTCTGCAGCGACTGGCTCTGATTGTTCTCTTCCTGGCCCCGGCACCGCTCTTGGCGACCGAGCCAGCACTGGAATTCATTGAAGGATTGCGGCAGCGCCGGTACTTCGATACCGCCTTGCAGTACCTCGATGAGGCCGAGCAGCTCAATCTTGCTCCGGAAGTCAAGCAGGTTCTGCAGTACGAACGTGCGCAGACTTTGCTAATGAGCGCCAAGGAGCTGACGAACTTGGATCAGCAGCGCAAACGCCTCGATGCCGCTCAGGCCGCGTTTGAGGACTTCGTGAAGGCGTCGTCCAATCATCCTTTGGCGGGTCGGGCGAATACAGCTCGGGGACGAATTCTGCTGGAGAAGGCCCGGGTCGACATTTGGGATGGGGAGAAGCCATCCAATGAAGGAAGTCGCGAGAAGTTCCGTGATGAGGCCCGCAAAGGGATCCAGGAAGCACGCCGCATCTTTCAGCAGGCGGCAGATCAGCACCAGAAGGCCTACGAGGCGTTTCCCACCTTCATTCCCGACGAAGAACGGGAAAAGAAGGACGCCCGCGACGAAGCGGAACGGCTGTACATGGAAGCTCAGTTGGACCTGTCACAGTGTACCTATTGGGAGGCCCAAACGTACGACCGGGGAGCGACGGAGCGTAAAGACATCCTGACCAAGGCTGCCTTCGAATTCGAAGAGATTCACACGAAATATCGTTCCATGGTGGCCGGTTTGTACGCCCGCATCTGGCAGGGGAAGTGCTTTGAAGAGCAAGATGAAATTCGCATTGCGCTCGGCCTGTACGAGGAAATCCTCGGTCACGAAGGGACCAGTCAGACGATGCGGAACCTCAAGGACCGCGCGCTGCGGTTCCGCATGATCTGCCTGAATCACGAGCAGCGCAAGGATTACGAACTGGTCGTGAACGAAGGGGAAGCGTGGGTTCGCGACGCCAAAGCCCGGGCTCGGACCGAGGTCGGCTTGGGCATTCAATACGAAATGTGCCGGGCACTCGAGTCGCTGGGGACCGATCGAACTCGACCGGAAGGGGAGCGGTCGAACTTCCTCAACCGCGCCCTGACCATGGCGCGGCTCATCAACCGCTATCCCGGCGAACTGAAGACGCCGAGTTCGGCCCTCATCCAACGGGTGATGGTGTTGTTGAACCGCGAGCCGGGCGATCCGAAAGACTTCAACACGGCGTACGGTAACGCTGGCGTGCTGTATGAGGAGATCTCCGGGCAGAACGATCAGATCCGCAAGCTCAAGGCCGAAAAGAAGCTGAAGGAAGCTCAGGATGTGCAGAAGGCCCAGCAGGCAACCGCTGCCGAAATGGCTCGGCTTTACGACCTTGCGATCAAGATGGCCAGTGCTCAGGACGAACCGCGACTGGTGAACATTGCCCGACTACGGTTGGCGTATGGCTATCTACTGCAGGGACGCTATCTCGATGCAGGCATTGTGGCTGATCACCAGATGGTGAAGTACAGCGAGGAGTTTCCGGAAGTTGCTCGCGAGTCAGGGTTTATTGCAATGTCGGCGTACGATTATGCGTACAACGATGCCCCCGGCGACCGCGAGTTTGAGGCGTCGATGGTTCGCGAGGCAGCGGAGAAACTCGCCTCGCGCTGGCCTGATTCCGATCGCGCCAACGATGCCCGCAATGCTGTTGCCAAGATCTACTGGCAGGAGGGAGATCATCTGGAAGCCGCGAACTGGTGGCTGAAGATCCCGCAAGGTTCAACACAGTATGTGGAGTCCCGCATCAGGGCCGGAAATGCCTATTGGCGGCACTATGTGTTGCAGGTGGGCAAACCGGAAGGGGAACGTCCCTCAACAGATGAACTCGTCGGCTGGAAGAAATCGGCCATTGAACAACTTGAGTTGGGACTCAACGATGCCGAGGCGGCGACACCCGATGATCAGCCCCTGTCCGACGATTTGGTTCGCGCGAAGTTGACGCTGGCGAACATCCGCAACCTCGATGGTCAGTACACCAATCAAGATCCCCCCGGCGCGATTGAACTGCTCACCGCCGAACCGCATCCCATCGTGAAGGCGGTGGAGATCCCTGAAGGACAGGCGCGTCCGACGGACGAAACCAAAGCCCAGAGCCGTCCAATCGCCAGTTTCGCCTATCAGCAGTTGCTGCGTGCGTACATTGGGGTGAAGGATCTCGACAAGGCCCGCGATGCCCGAGTGAAACTCGAACAGGTCGCTGGCAGTGAAGATGCCGCTGCACTGACCCAGGTCTTTGTGGCGTTCGGTAATGAACTCAAAGCAGAACTGGAACGGTTGCATGCTGGTGGCGAAGACGCGCGCCTGGTGGAAGTGCGCGAAGGATTCGAGTCGTTTCTGAACGACCTGTTCAACCGTCAGGACGGACAGACGTTCTACACCCTGTTGTGGATCGCAGAAACGTACACATCGCTGGCAGAAGGGAGCGAAGACAACCCCGCCAAGATGGACGAGTTCTTCGACAAGGCGGCGCAATCGTACCGCAGCATTGTTTCGAAGGCAGAGTCCGATGCGAACTTTGTCAGTAATCCTTCGCAGACCGTCGCCGCCAAATTGCGGTTGGTCAACTGCCTGCGCCGCAAACGGGACTTTGAAGGGGCCGATGCGGAGATGACCGCCGTTCTCAAGGAACAACCCAACGCGCCTGATGCACAATTTGAAGCGGCGAAGCTGTATCAGGAATGGGGCAGTAGCGGTGCGCCCGATGCCTGGAAGAAGCTGGAAGTCGCCCTGTATGGCAAGCAGCAGGATGATCCCAAGATGTGGGGTTGGGGCTATGCGGCACAGTCGCTCCAGCGGGCGCTGGCCATGCCGCAATCGAATCCCGACGCGAAGAAGCAACTGGAACAGCTGCACTTCGACGCTCGCTATCACCTCGTGGAAACCGAACGCGAACTCGGAAAGACACATCCAGAAACGAGCGAAGGCATCCGGCATCTGGAAAAGGCCCGGGCCGCGATCATGAATTTCTTACGGATCTCCACGCGTTGGCCGGAGCCGGAGTATGAACGGTTCAATGAGATGTACCGACAACTTCTGGCGGATCTCGGCGATCCGGTGGTGGACCTGCCGCGCGAGCCGGGGTCGCAGAAACTGGCTCAGGGAAGTCCGGGAGAAAACACACCGACGGTCGGCGGCACGGACAACGGTCAGCCGGAAACAGAGCCCGTACCGACAGAGCCGGAATCGAACAAATTGCTGATGATTCTCGTCCTCTTGGGTGGGGGCTTGGCCGTGGCTGGTTTGTTCTTCCTGGCTCTTAAACAGGGGCGAGCGAGTCGACCGAAATACGATGTCGACCTCTCCAAGCCGCGCGAGGAAAAGGCTCCCAAGCTGGCGGGGATTTCCATTGGAGAAATTGCCGAACCAGCGTTGGGCGGAGTTGCCGTCGCGACCCCCAAGAAGGTCCGACCCGCAAAGGCGGCACCTGCCGCCGCAGCGGCTACGGCGTCTGCCGCCGGTCCGGCTCCGGCCAAACGCAAACTCACGCCGGAGGAAGCGGAACTGATTCGTCGCAAGCGAGCTGCTCAGGCGGCCAAAGCGGCGGCAGCGGGCGGGACGGCTCAACCTGCCGCGGCACCAGTGAAACGGCGTCCGGCTCAGCCGGGCGAGGTACCAAAGAAGCGTCCCGCCGCGCCGGGAGCTGAAGGTCAGCCGCGTCCCAAGCAACGCCCCCCAACTGGTGACGGAGCTCCTCCGCCGCAGAAGCGACCGCGACCGAAACCACCGACCGAGCCACCCGCTGAGTAACCGCCCCCAATTCCGACGTCATTCCCTGTCACACCGACCAGGATTACCCATGTTTCGATTCAGTCTAACCCCACTGCTGCTGGTTGCCTGCGGTCTCAGTGCGACCGCCGCCGACATCGACACCGTGTATCGTAAGAGCGATGGGAAATCGGTCGGGGGCGAGATCACCGCCGTCAGCAAGACGGAAGTTGTCGTGACCCAGAAGGTCGGCAACAAGGAAGAACACATCCCCGCCAACGACATTCTGTTCGTGGAATGGAAAGCGGAGCCGATCGGTCTTGGTCTGGCCCGCAGCAACGAGCGCGCGGGCAACTTCAGTGAGGCACTGGAGGGGTTTCAGCAGGCGCTGGGTGAGGCGGCCGGGGGCAGCAAGGATCTGAAAGGCTCGATCGAGTTTCTCATCGCCCAGACCTCGGCCAAAGTGGCGTTCGCAGACGCCACGCAGACGGCCGTAGCCATCGAGAAACTCAACGCGTTTCTGAGTGCGAATCGCGATCACTACCGCTACTACGATGCGCAACTGCTGCTCGGGCAGATCGCCCTCTCTGCGAAAGATGCCGCCGCTGCCGAGACCGCTTATTCGCTCGTTGAGCAGGCGCCGTGGCTCGATTACCAGTTGGCGGGCCGCAACGGTCAGGCCAACGCAAAGCTGGCCGGGGGCGACATCAGCGGGGCGAAGTCGATTTTCGATCAAGTTGCATCTGCCAGCACGACCACACCGGCCGAGACGGGACGCAAGCTGGAAGGCATGCTTGGGCAGGCGGAATGCCTCAAGCAACAGAATAACTACGCCGAAGCACTGACGATCCTGGTACAGGTGATCGACCAGGCAAGTGCCAAGGACACCCGGGTGCTCGCGCAGGCCTACATCAAGCAGGGAGACTGCTATCTGGCGGATGGGCAGCAGTACAAAGCCGCTGTGGTGGCCTATCTGCACGTGGACGTGATTCCCTCGCTCGCGGCGCATGTTGACTTGCATGCTGAGGCGCTCTATCAGTTGACCAAGCTCTGGCCCGCTGTCGACCAACCCGCCCGGGCGGCTGAGGCATCGGCCAAATTGGAAACGGAGTATCCCAACAGTGAATGGACCAAAAAGCTTGGTTCCTGAGTTTGCGAGTGGTCGAACTGGCGACCGGTCGTCGCGGCATCTACAATTTGCGTTTTCACGGGCTCCAGGGGACCCAATCCCCTCACCTCACACACCTTGTAACACACGTCGAGTAAACGAACTCACCTCGAGTTGACCTCGCAGAGACTAGCGGAGAATTCCATGACGGTTCGAACCCGTGCTCATCGGATGTGGCAGATTGCTTTGTCGATGGTGCTGCTGTTGGGGATGTCCCTGGAGGGCATGCAATCATTTGCTTTGGCGGATGATGCGGCGCCTCCTGCCGAACCACCGGCTGCAGCGCCACCCGCCGCTCCGGCGGAAGCTCCCGCGACCACCGATGGCGGAGGCGAGAGCGAAGGTGAACAGTCGTTCCTGATGTGGATGGCCGAGGCCTCTGGAGCCTGGGGGGTGATCCTGCTGCTGCTCTCGTTTGTTATGGTCGCGGTGATCATGATGAATCTGATGCAGGTGCGTCGCGAAACCATGCTGCCGCCCGAGTTCGTCGCTGCGTTTGAGGAAAAGCTCAACGCGAAGGATGTGCAGGGCGCATTCGATATCGCCCGGGGCGACGAATCCCTGGTCGCCCGCGTTTTGGCTGCGGGCATGGCTCGCTTAGGACGTGGATACGAAGAAGCTGTGGAAGGGATGCAAGAAGTGGGCGAAGAAGAAAGTATGGCCATGGAGCATAAGCTCAGCTGGCTCGCCCTGATTGGCTCCGTTGCTCCGATGATCGGGCTGATGGGAACAGTGTGGGGGATGATCGCCTCCTTCCGCATCATTGCCACCAGCGCCACACAACCCAAGCCGAAAGACCTGGCTGACGGAATTTCGACCGCGCTGTTCACTACGCTCGAAGGACTCGTCGTGGCCATTCCCGCCATTGTCGCGTACGGCCTGTTGCGCAACCGGGTTTCCCGGTTGCTGCTGGAAGTTGGCCGCGTGAGCGAAGGGCTGATGAGCCGCTTCAACGCCGGTAAGAAAGCCTAAACGGTCTGAACTGGGTTGCATTCCACGTTTGAGGGACGTTTCACATGAAGATCAAGCATTCCAAGCCGCAAATCGCTGAAGCGGACATGACCCCGATGATCGACATGACGTTTCAGTTGATCGCCTTCTTCATGATCGTGACCAACTTCGAACAGACTCAGGCCGACGAACGGATCAAACTCCCGACCGACCGCCTTGCCCGGCCGCCACTCCAGGCGCGGGAGAATGAAGTCGTCCTCAACATCGGCTTTGAACGCAATGCTGACGGGACCAAGAAAGATCCCAACGCCTACGTCTACTACGGCGGTCAGCCGATTCCGGTGTTGCAGTATGGCCCGCGTCTAAAGCGAGAATTTGAAATCTCCAAACGCATGTACGGTGAGGAAAAAGCGCGGGATATCACCGTCGTCATCCGGGCTGATAGCGACACCCCGACCGGGCTGGTTCAAGAATTGATCAAGATGGGGCAGGAGGCGGAATTCACCAAATTCGCCCTCAAAGCGAAATCCGGGACCGGCGAACCGGGTGAAGAATAATGCGGAGATGCTGGCTCGTCTGACGAGGAACGACACATGAAGTTTCGCAAACACAGTGACGATGGCGGCGGCAAAGTCGAGGTGCAAATGGCCTCGATGATTGACGTCGTATTCCAGTTGCTCATCTTCTTTATGCTTACGCTGAAGATCCTCGCGCCCGAAGGGGACTTCAACATCAACATGCCATTGGGCGCGATTGGTACCCCCGATCCGACTCAAACACCGCCCATGGACCTCAAGGTTTCGCTCGCCGCAAACGAAGATGGTTCGCTCAACCAGGTGTTCTTCGGCGGTCGCGGCCTGGGCAACGACTTCCCAGCTTGCTTCGAGCGACTGAACTTCGAGATCGCCCAGATTGCTGGTTCAGGTCAAGCGACCGGGGAAGACATCGAAGTCGAAATCAAGCCAGATTACAACCTCCATTACCGCTACATCGTGCGGGCCATCTCCGCGTGCCGCGGTCGAATGGAGGGGAAGAAAATGATTACTTACATTGAGAAGATCAAATTCGCGCCGATCGAGCGACCGGCGGGGTAGAACTCCCTACTGGTCGCAACCTTGACGTCGTTCAGACGGAATCTGTGAGTTCATGATGAAGCCACCCATTCTGCTCCTGTTGATGGTTCTCTGTTGCGATTCGGCGATTGCCGATGATTCCGTTCCTCAAGAGGCCGACTACTATCCACTGGTGCGGTTTGAGGTTCCTGAAGGGGTTGTGCTCGAAGCGAGTTCGTTTCAACTCATGCCCGATGGCCGCATGGCGGTCGCGTCGCGGCGGGGTGAAGTCTGGATGATTTCCGATCCCTTCGCCGCCGAAGTCAAAGCGAGCCAGTTCTCGCTGTTCGCTGGCGGACTGCACGAAATCCTCAGCCTCGCCGAACGCGATGGCTGGCTGTACATCGTCCAGCGTTGCGACGTCTCCCGACTGAAAGACTCAAGTGGCGATGGCACCGCCGACCAGTTCGAGGTGGTCAACGACGACTGGGAGATCTGTGGTGACTACCACGAGTACGCCTTTGGCTCGAAGTTCGATGGCGAAGGGAACCTGTGGATTACTCTCTGTCTGACCGGATCGTTCAGCAGTCAAGTGAAGTACCGTGGCTGGTGCGTCCGGATCACACCAGAAGGTGAACTGATTCCCACCGTGAGCGGTATTCGCTCACCCGGCGGCATGGGCGCCAATGCCGCCGGCGACATCTTCTACACGGACAACCAGGGCCCCTGGAACGGGACATGCGAACTCAAGCATCTGATTCCAGGCAAGTTCGTCGGCCATCCCGGCGGCTGGGCCTGGTACGACGAACCAGCCGCCAAAGCCTCCATGGGGCCGCGTCCTCTGGAGCCCGTTTCCGGTAGCCGGTTCATGACCGAAGCCAAAAGGATCCCCGAGTACGAGCCGCCCTGCGTTTTGTTCCCGTACAAGAAGATGGGACAATCTGCCAGCGGCATTTGCTGCGACACCACCGGTGGCAAGTTTGGCCCGTTCGAGCAGCAACTGTTCGTTGGCGATCAAACCTTCAGCACGGTGATGCGGGTCGATCTCGAACAGGTGCAAGGGCATTATCAGGGCGCCTGTTTCCCGTTCCGCGAAGGCTTTGGTTCGGGCACGCTGGGAGTGGAGATGACATCACAGGGGGCGATGTTTGTGGGTGGAACGAATCGCGGCTGGGGTTCGCGCGGCAACCTCCCGTTTGCCGTGGAGCGGTTGAACTGGTCGGGCAAGGTGCCATTTGAGATGCTGCACATGCACGCGGTCCCGGGTGGTTTCGAGCTTGAATTTACGCAGCCGGTCGATCCCGTCACTGCGTCGGATCTTGCCAGCTACTCAATGCAGACGTACACGTACATCTACCAGTCCAGCTACGGCAGTCCAGAAGTCGATCACACGACGCCGAAGATCACTTCGGCCAAAGTCTCCGCAGACAACCGCAAAGTGACCCTGCTGATTGATGCTCCTCAAGAAGGGCATGTTCACGAACTGCATGCCGATGGCGTGCGGTCTGCCGAGAATCTGCCGCTGCTGCACAAGGAAGCGTACTACACGCTGAACTATCTGCCGTAACGGGGCATCCCGGCGTTGATGGTGCTCCGGTGGATCTGACAGATGGTGGTCGTACCCGACGTTCCAGCGTCGTCGGCGTTCCTAAGATGATGGCGCATCCAAATTACAGCTTGCGAGCGTGATTCTCGTCAGACGGATTCTTGTGCTACAGTCGCTTGGGCGGCTGAAGTTTCGACGGCGATGCCCCTTGGCGCCACCGGTCTTCATGAATCTGCCCGCGGCCTGAGGCGTTCCCTTCCCAATCGGGAATCTTCCAACGTCCAGTCCAGCGGTTGACGAACTCGCCAGCGAAGAACGCTGTCTGATCGGCCGCTGTCCAATCTCCAAGTGGTGCCTCTTCGGGGTACAGCGGAATGCCGACCAGCCACTTGGCGGCTTGCGTGAGCAGGAGTGAAATCAGCAGCAGGCCAACCATCAGCACGGCCAGCGGCAGCAACAGCGGTCCGAGTTCAAAGATCCGATGCGTCCTCTCGAACACACCATTCCAGCACAGGAGCGTCAGCAGCGCTCCCAGGCTCAGGAACGGTCCGTAAGGGATGTATTCGTCAGGGTAGATCAGTCGCTGCACGCCGTAGAACAGCAGTCCCCACAGTGGAGCGAGGAAGAACGCTACCAAGGTGGCCTGCCAGCCCAGGAACGCTCCGATGGCGATCATCAGGTAAATGTCCCCGATGCCCATCGCCTCACGCCGCATTACCCAGTTGCCCAGTTCGCGGACGAGTTTGATCAGTGCGTAGCCCATCGCCGCCCCAGCGAGGCTCACCACCAGTCCGTGCAGGTAAGGGTGCTGCGAGATCCAGGCTGGTACCCAGATTGGACCATCCACCGTTGCCCCGGCAGGGAGGTCGAGGAGAGATCGCCAGCGGTCTCCCAGCAGAATGCCGAAGTCTCGCTCCAGCGTTGCCGACTGATACCACACCGGCGCCAGATGCACACGCGCGACGGCAGCACTGAAGACGACGCCAAACACTGTGACCGGCGTCGTGCTGATTTCCGGAATGATGCGATGATCGAGGTCAATCACTGAGGCGACCAGCAGCGATTCGATGAGCACCATGTGAAACAGATATTGCAGATGCAAAGCCAACTCCGGCGACATCCCCCCCAATCCCGGAAACGTCCATGGCCCCAGGGGCGTGTACAGGCAGCTCTCCTGCAGTGCGCGGTTCATCCCGACCGGGACTTCCAGCCAGTACACCAGTACGAACAGGCAGGCGTTGAGCAGTTCAATGATGGGATATCGCGGCGAAATGGGGAGCCGACAATTGCGGCATTTCCCCCCCAGCTTGAGCCAGCCGAAAATCGGGATGTTGTCGTACCAGCGAATGTCCGCCTTACAGCGGGGGCAGTGCGATCCATGGTCTGAGAGCGATGCCCATTGCTCCCAGAGTGTGGCCTTCCAGGGCGAACGCAGGATCACCACGTTCAGGAAACTGCCGATCGTCGCTCCTAGAGCGAACAAGAACGGAAAGATTAGCCAAGCGGGAAGGTCAACAAACAGAGCCACTAAGATGTATCCGGGCGACGGCCAGCGATGATGGGGCTCTGAAGTCTACCGCACGGTCGGGCGAAATCAAAACGGCGACGAGCCGCGGGACTGAAGTCCCTGTCAAGGGACTAGGGGCTAGGGTATCGGTCCAAGGACGAACGAACGATCCATCCCCCTCTAACCTCGTACTCTCCCGTCACGCCTTACGAATCTTCTCGCGGCCTTCGACTACATTCACCGTCGCGTTTCGCGTGTCGAGCACCAGGCGGCTGTTTTGCACGATCTCGTCGTAGTTGTATGCCGAGTGGTCGGTCGCGATCAGCACACAGTCTTGGCTGTCGAGGAATTCCGGCGTGAGTTCCTGGCTTTCGAGTTCCGGCAACGTCGGATGATGTCGCATCTTGGGGAGTCGCGGGACGTGAGGGTCGTTGTAGGTCAGCACCGCGCCGCGGGCGAGTAACAGTTCCATCAGGACAAACGACGGACTCTCGCGAGGATCGTCGACATCCTTCTTGTAGGCGGCGCCCAGAATGCAGATCTTGCTCCCGCGGATTGCCTTGGCGTCGTCGTTCAGAAATTCGGCCAACCGACTCACGACATACTCTGGCATTCTCGAGTTCACCTCACCGGCCAATTCAATGAACCGTGTGGCCAATCCGTAACGCCGCGCCAGCCAGGTCAGGTAGAAGGGGTCGATTGGGATGCAGTGTCCCCCCAATCCCGGCCCAGGATAGAACGCCTGGAAGCCGAACGGCTTGGTCTTGGCGGCATTGATCACCTCCCAGACATCAATTCCCATGCGGTCGAACAACATCTTCAGTTCGTTCACCAGGGCGATGTTTACCGCTCGGTAGGTGTTCTCCAGAATCTTGCATGCTTCAGCAATCTCGGGGGACGAAACCGGGACAATGCTCACCACTGCCTGGCGATAGAGCGCCTCTGCCAACTCGGTGCTGCGGGACTCCAGACCACCGACCACTTTTGGAATTTTCGCGGCGGAGTAGACCGGGTTGCCCGGATCTTCCC
>JAGQQB010000559.1 GCA_020426425.1 Planctomycetaceae bacterium
GGAATCGCGAAGTCGAGTCGCTCCAAGTCAACGGTTCGTCATTGCGTCTTTGCAACTTGGCGTCTTGGCGTTGATCAACACCGCTTGGCCTGTGCGACGACGTGGATGCGTGTGACCGACTGCTGGTCGATACGTCACTCCGGCCGCAGGTCTGGATTCAAGGAATCGACAGGATGGCCCGTGTGCTGTCGTTTGAGCTTGCGAGATCCTGCGTCGCAGGCACCGAAAAAGGGCTCACGCGAAGGCGCGGAGGAGGAGGTGTCGTCCGTCGTCCTCTCCGCGCCTTCGCGCCTCCGCGTGAGCCCCATTCCCACCAGCCATCACTGAGCGACTTCCCCGGTGCCACCATCGTCGCACCACCATCACGCCCGGCACCAGTTCATCCTGTCGATCCTGTGAATCCTGTCATAGAAACAACGTTGTGGGACGCGGCCTTACAATCGTCGGTGTTGTCGAAGTGACCGGCCATGCTGATTGACCCGCAGGTCAGTCGGCTGAATCGGGCGCGTCTGTCGGGCCGACCGACATCGTTGGCAATCGCGCTCGCAACGCGCGCACGACACCGGCGGGATCATCGCTGCGACACACCGCACCACTCACGGCAACTCGTGTGGCGCCGGCGTCGACCAGTTGCGGCACGTTGTCGACATCAATCCCGCCGATCGCGAACCAGGGGAGAGTCGCCTGTTTCGCTGCTTGCGCCACGTACTCCAGTCCAGCAAAGTTGGTGAACTGTTTGGTCCCAGAGGCGAACACCGGACCGACACCAAGGTAGTCCGCCCCCGAAGTCTGCGCCGCCGTGAGTTGATCGAGATTGTGCGTCGACAGTCCGACGAGACGCTCCAGTCCCACCACTCGCCGCGCGGCATCGACCGGCCAATCGTCCTGACCCACATGCACGCCATCCGCGTCGACGCAAACAGCAACATCGGGTCGGTCGTTGACGATTAGCAATGCCCCCGCATCCCGGGTCCACTGTCGTAACTTCTCCGCCCGGGCCAGTAACTCGCGCGGCGGCAATTCCTTCTCACGGAGTTGAATGACATCAACCCCGGCGGCGAGTGACTCCTGGGCTACTTGATCCCACGGCCGCTTGCAACCTGCGGCGGTCAACAACAGATAGAGCTGCGATTGCCGCAATCGGCGATGTCGCCACGATTCACTACACGCCTGGCGTTCGACCTCATAGAACTCATACCGAATGCGTTCCACATCGCGCGCGATATCTGCATCGAGCACCTTGCCGAACTCTTCCAAGGTCCGCAGCGCTTCCCCGACACGTTTCGCATTCGCTCGTACGACGACCAACAAGTCGGCTCGTTCCCCTTCCGACACAGTCGAGATTGTTGTTCCGACATCTCCTGGCGTATCGCGGTACGGGAGCCAGTCGTCAGATCGCCATCGGCTCAAGCAATCGTGCAGGCGATGCCGCAGTTCCTTGAGCGTGCGTGCGAGGTTCGCGTCGTTGTTGTGAAACCGCACATAGTCTTCCACCACCCGCAACCCTTCGCGGGCGCGATTGGCGGCGGCATCGAGGATGCGGTACAGGTTTGGGTCGGGGGATGGCGACATGGGGAGCCCCGCCGACGCGGTCGGCCGGCTTGGGTTTTACTTGTGTTGTACAGCGGGACTTCGGATACCAATCGGCCCACCTGAAGTCTCGACCGCGTGACTAGACTCACCGGTTCTATCACAACGCCCCCCTCGGACGAAACCGATCCGACGAGACAATCCACCTAAGCCGCGACCACACTCCTGCTGCGGAACCCCGTGGTCAACAACTCCAGAACAGATGCTCTTGACAACTCGGTTTTTCCAAGTGCATATTCAATCGCATCTGGGTGGGTTGATTCTCAATCCACCTTCCAGTTCAGCATCTAAAGAAGGGCAATCATGATGATTGGTGTTCGTTCACGTCGGTGGGTTGAGTCGATTCGCAAGGCTTTGTTTGGTGGCCGGAACATTCTCTCCGCTCTGAATCCTCCACGTCGGCGTGCTGCTGCGCAACGACGGGGGGGGGCGCGTTGATGCGGCCTGAGGGGTTGGAGCAGCGGGTGATGCTCAATGGCGATCCACCTGCTGTGACAGCAGTCTCGCTGAACTCGACTTCGTTCTCCAGCGGCTACGCCACGGCTTGGTTCAACGTCGACTTCACGGACGATGGTCTGGCCTCTGGCAACAGTTCGTATTCGCTGGAATTCGATCTCCCCAACGGCGGATATCTGGGTTACTACTGGCAGCCGGATAGCGACACCTTCGAAGCCGAGGTGTCGAGTATCCCCATTGGTGACAATCCGGTG
>JAGQQB010000560.1 GCA_020426425.1 Planctomycetaceae bacterium
GATGTTTCGCTGCCTACAGACAATGACTCGCCCACACTGACGCTGAGCATCGACCTGGCGAGCATCAGTGAGAACGGCGGGGTTGCGACCGGAACGGTGACGCGGAACACTCCGGCGGTCGGTGACCTGGTGGTGACGCTCTCGAGCGATGACACAGGTGAAGCAACAGTCCCGGCGACGGTGACGATCCTGAATGGTCAGACCTCGGCTGAGTTCACGATCACCGGGGTCGATGATGCGATCGCGGACGGGACGCAGACGGTCAACATCAGTGCGAGTGCCGGTGGGTTCACCGGCGGCAGTGACTCGGTCGACGTGACCGATGACGATGTTGTGATGCGAACATTGACGGTGACGATTCTCAACGACGCGATCGGTGAGAATGGGGGAACTTCCCAGGTCACTGTGACTCGCGATGAGCCAGACGTGACCGCTCCGCTGGATGTCATGCTGTTGAGCAGCGATTCCGGTGAGGCGATGGTGCCAGCCATGGTGCAGATCCCAGCGAATCAGACCTCAGTCACCTTCACGGTGACTGGTGTCGATGACTCGATTGTCGATGGACCACAGGTGATCACGATCACCGCGTCTGCGGCCGGGTTCACCGATGGTAGCGATACCGTAGAAGTCATCGACAACGACGGCGGTGACTTGCCGGCATTGGCATACGACTTTGTGCGAACTGAACAGGCTGCAGCAGATGGGTATATCCCGGTGCTGTTGGGCAACGAATACTCGACTGGGCAGGGGTACGGTTGGATGCCCGGGGTGTTTGAGGCGTATGACTCCGGTGCGTTTAGTGCCGACGCCGTCCATCGCGACTATCACTTCTTGCGAACTGGATCCCGCACATTCCGCGTCGATCTGGCGAATGGGTTGTATGAAGTCGTGGTCAGTACTGGTTCCGCAATCCACCGATTCCATGAGATCGGTGTGTTCATGAATGGCACACAGGTTGATCAGTTCACCACGGAAATTGGGGAGTTGGTGGACAAGACATATCTCGTGTCCGTCACGAATGGTGTCCTCGAACTGGCAATTGCCCGTCAGGGTGGAACAATCGTCGGCATTGGTGGCCTTGTCATCCGGCAGGCGACGAGTAATCCCGTGGTCATGACGAGCGATGACGCCGCATATTTTCCGGTCGGGGGATCGGGGATTGCGATTGATCCAGGGCTGACGGTAATGGACGCTAACGACGTCACGCTTGCGGGCGCGACGGTGACAGTCTCGTCCGGGTTCGTGCCGGGTGAGGATCAGTTACTGTTCACGAATCAAAGCGGTATCACTGGTACCTACGACGCACTCAACGGCGTATTGACGCTTAGCGGTGTGGCCACGGTCGTGGAATACGAAGCGGCGCTCCGAGGCGTGGAGTACTTGAATACTAGTGGAACGCCAACGATTCAGGACCGGACTCTGACGTTTGAGGTCAGTGATGGCATCGGAACAGGGGCTGCCGACCGGTTGCTGCAGATCATCCAGCCTGCCACGCAAGCGGCGATCACCTTTGACTTCGGCACCGCACGTTCAGCGGTGGCGATGGGACCAGGGGTTCAAGGCGTGCTGCCTGACGACAACTACACGTCTGGACGTGGTTACGGCTGGACCGATCTGGCGTCAGGAGGATTCATGGAAAGCTACGATGCCATCACGCCCGATGATCTGTTACGCGACTACCAGTTCTTCCGATCGGGTACCCGTACGTTCCGCGCGGACCTGGCCAATGGAATCTACGATGTTACGGTAAACATCGGTTCGACGGTCCACCGATTTGTGAAAATCGGAGTTCTGCTCGATGGCGTGCCGGTTGACCAGGTCACGACTGAAGTCGGGCAATTCTTCGTCAAGACGTATCGCGTGAGCGTTGTCAATGGTCAGTTTTCACTAACGCTCGCACGAAACGGTGGAACGATTGCGGCAATCAATGGCCTCACGATTACGCCAGCGGCACCGCCGGTATTGCCCCAGATGATTCCGACCGCGCTGCAGAAGGACATCCTGAAGCATGACTCGTTACTTGATTAGGAGCAATTGCGGAGCCTCCAGCAACTCTCACTCGACGGAAATGAGGCGGAGCGGGGAGGTCATGTTCGCCGCTCGGCAGAGGACTAATCACCGCGTGTCACTCTGGTGCCCCGGGAGGTTCCAGTGATTGTGTGAAGACTCCCAGCGGGGTGCGTCCGATGGATGGTGGTCCGTTCCGCCAATCACTGCAGAAATCCAACTGCAAACCACTCCGACGCTAGCTGCGTCGGGTACGACCACCAATTGTCGGATGCACCTCTCCCAGCTGG
>JAGQQB010000561.1 GCA_020426425.1 Planctomycetaceae bacterium
GTGCTGCTGACGCTGCTCGCTCTCGATGTGAAAGGGATTCGCGTTGGTCCTGTGCCGCCAGCATTCATCTCGCCCAACGTGTTCCAGATCCTCCAGGACAAGTTCGACCTGAAGATCATCGAATCGGAGCCGCCAGTGGAACTGGTTCAGTTGGCAACATAGGGATGAGTCCTATTGAATCTTGGTGTCCCCGGCACTGCCGACGTTGGAAGCGGATGTCCGGTCCGCCCGACGAGTCTCACCAGTGTCGCACGATTCTCCGAATCGTGCCGAGTCCGGTTGCGACAGCATGCCGCAAGCACAAGTCGGTCGATCAATTTGGACCCAACCCGACTCGGAAAGTCGGGCGACACTGAGGCCGGCTGAACACCAATCGCAGAGTGTTCCAACGTGGTTCTCCGACCACGGTTCGGCTATCGTCGTGGCCTCCCTGCAGTCAGCATCTGCAGGGAGGCCATCGTCATTCTCCGTGCAAGTTCCGAACGTCGTATACCGGATCGCAAGCATCACCCTCAACCATCTCAACCAAACACAATTCCACCATGCAGTCGATTGACGAAACACGTCTCGAGACCGATGCACAGTACCGCTATGAGTTCCTCGCGAATTTCATCGGTTTCGGACCTGACGACGTGCGGCAGATTCAGTCCAGCGCGCCCCATCTGGGGCCGCGCATTCCGCAACTCGTCGAACAGACGTACCACAAGCTACTGTCGTACGATGCCACCGCTCGGCATTTTGTGCCCCGGCAGCATGGTTTCGAAGGCGATCCGCCGGTCAATCTCGCCGCCCTCACTGCGGAACATCCTCAAATCAAGTTCCGCAAAGATCACCTGAACCGCTACTTCATCGCCCTGATCGGTCGCGCCTACGATGTCAAGATGGTGCAGTATCTCGACATGGTTGGGAAGATTCACACACCAGCGGCGGGAAACAAGGAGATTGATGTCCCACTGGTGCAGATGAACGCTCTCATGGGCGTCATCTCCAGCGTGCTCCTCACCTCGATCAGCGACTGGCCCATCGACGCTGAAGCCCGTTTGCGCACGATTCAGGCGTTCAACAAACTGCTCTGGATTCAGAACGACTTCATCACCAGGCATTATGCGGCCTCGCCTGTGTCGAACTGATCGGGTCACAGCCGCTCACCGATCCGTTCCCGTTGCAAAGCCATCTCTCGCTTGAACTCGACTGCCCGCCTGCTCAAGATGGCGGCTCACCAAGCCGTGATGCCAAGCTCTCAGGATGTGTTCAACGCAAGGGGAAGTGATGTCGGAACGAATCTATCTGGCCGTGGACCTGGGGGCCGAGAGCGGTCGCGTGATTGCCGGTCGCTACGATGGCAGCACCGTCACCCTGGATGAAGTCCATCGCTTCCCCAACGGACCGTTGCCACTCGCAGGGACGCGGCGCTGGGATGTGCTGCGGCTCTGGTCGGACATTGTCGAAGGTCTCCGCAAGGCCGCCGCCAAGTACAAAGACCGCATCGCCTCGGTCGGCGTCGATACCTGGGGCGTGGACTACGTGCTGCTCTCGAAGTCCAACGAACTGCTCGGGCAACCGTACAACTACCGCGATCCTCGCACCGACGGCATCATGGATGCCGCGCTGAGTCGCGTTTCGCGACAGGAGATCTTCGCCGCGACCGGCCTGCAGTTCATGCCGATCAACTCGCTGTATCAAGTCCTTGCGATGCAGCTCAAAGACCCGGAGATGCTGCAATTCGCGAACCGGTTCCTGATGATGCCGGACTTCTTTCACTGGCTGCTCAGCGGCAGTCAGGTGGTCGAATTCACCAATGCAACCACCACCCAGTTCCTCGATGCCACCACCCGAGACTGGGCGTACGACCTGCTGCGGCGTCTCGAGATCCCCACGCATATGCTGCCGCAAATCGTTCCCCCGGGCACGAACCTCGGCAAATTGCGGGACGAGGTTGCCCGGCTCACCGGATTGCCGCGGATCGATGTGATCGCCCCGCCCACTCACGATACCGGCGCCGCAGTCGTTGCTGTCCCCACCGAACACACCGGCCATGCCAACTGGGCGTACATCAGTTCCGGCACCTGGTCACTGATTGGCGTGGAAGTCCAGGAGGCCATCCTCACCGAGGCCGCCCTGGCGCAAAACGTCACCAACGAAGGTGGCGTCGATGGCACCTACCGCCTGCTGAAAAACGTGATGGGTCTGTGGCTGGTGCAGGAATGCAAACGGATGTTCGAACTGCAGGGCAATCCGTTCGATTACACACAGCTCACGCATCTGGCGACCCAGGCCGAGCCATTCCGC
>JAGQQB010000562.1 GCA_020426425.1 Planctomycetaceae bacterium
CTTCCTGATTCGCCAGCTGCATCACCTTCCGTGCGCGGTCGGTAAATCGTTCGTACATCTGTCTACTCCTTCACACTTCGGTGATGATGCCAACAACCCTTCAGCGGAGGACGCGGCCACCACCGGTGAGGAACTCTATCGGCTTGTCAAAACTTAGCCCAGTGCAAATCCGGGGCCATCGAGTCCATCAACCGCCGGACTGCGCCCTCGCAAATACAAGGATTCCTGCGATATCTCCACTCAACAGCCCAATTCTAGCCCCGTAATTTGGGGGGGACAAGACGCGCCGGTCCATTCTGGCAGATTCGGTATCCGGCGTATTCGCCTGCAAGAATGGCAGCCGCGTTTCGGTCATTGGAGGTTTCTGAGCCAATTCCGGAGAAAGGTTGCGCGATTCGGGGCGTAATATGTCCTTACTCAGTGGAAGGACAAGACCGGCCCCATTGAAGTTACCGGCAATGTCTGTCTGAAGGCTCACCATGTCCTGGGCCATATTGAGGGCTGGCTTTACCCTAGCCAGTCCACCATGCAACAACGAGTCCATGCTCACATGAAGTGAACAAAGTCAACACGCGACCAGAACCGCACGGCAATCTGAGAGCCGATCTCAGAAGGTTGGCTGAGAACCGATCTCAGTGGGAGGAACTGAACTATGGATGCTGTCATTCTCGACAATTACCGACACTTGTTTAAAGACGAAGCGGCTTATCAGGAGTTCGTGGCCCAGTTCGAGGGCGAGCTGGATTTCGACCTGAAAGTGATTCTGTCTGACCATCGCATTCTGGGAGCAACTTTGTCGCCAACTGGCGCCAAGGAGTTGATCTCCGAGCGCGTCATTCGGCATGTCAGCCAGTACCCGGAGATGCTGGATGAGTTGACGCGGCGAATTGAGGACGATGAAATCGTGGACTGATGCGAGGTTCGAAGTAGGGAGCCAGACTTGCCATACAAGATTCGCTACGCAAAGAGTGCGAAAGCCGAGGTGGACTTCCTGCGATCCACATACGGCACCGATTTCGGCACCGATTTCGACGCTTGGCTCCAGGATCTTGCGAACGTCCGCAATCCAGTTCCGGTGCGCACATCGGTCGACGCAGTCGAACTCTTCAGCGCGATGGTCGACAACTCGGCTGGAACTGCATGGCGCAAGAGTTGGACAAAGTTTGTTCAGGCAGGCGCCCTGCAAAAACTCCGGATTCTCCTCGCGGTACTCCGCACCCGCTGCCCGCCATGGGAGTTTCGCATTACCACTGCCTGGTTCCGGTTGCTTAACAGCATCTCCAAGGAACTGGTTGCCTACTACGCAATTGATCACGTGGAGCGTCAGGTGATCATCTATCTCGTTGAAATGACCGATGCGGAGGGGGGCGGGTGACTGCCGACAGCACTTCATGGTTGGCGAAAACCCGATCCATGCCGATCTGGTCGGAAGTTCTCACTCCCACGGTCGAGGACTGTCTCCGCGCGGAACTCAACCGGCTGCCATTCGGCACCTGGGATGATTTTGGTCAGCTCGTCGTGCTGGAACTGTTGGAATCGAACAGGCAGCGACGGTGGACGGAGGAAGCGTCCGTGCGTGCGATTTGGCGCGTGAGCAAACGCTTGTCACGGGCGGCTCGAAAGACCGCCACCAGGCCCATCCCCTTGGATGTCGAGGTTGGACCGGACGAGTCCGCAGAGATGAGGGACTCGCTTCTACAACTGCTTGGCACGTTGTCGGACACTGAACTCGTTGTCGTCCAGCTTGCAGCAGAGGGAAAGCAGCCAGTCGAGATAGGCAAAGCGATGGGAGTTTCGGCATCAACGATTCGGCGCATGCTGCGAAGGCTTCGAAGTACCATGCGCGACCGGTCGGAATAGCCCTCCGCTCTCGATCGAACGGCATCCGACAGCTTGCATCTGGGGACGCCATTCGCCACATTTCCGCCATGAACATCAAAATCCTCCTCCCTATGGTGCTGATCCTGCTCGGGTCAGCGGTTGCATCCTCCTCGTTGTCCGCCCAGGAGCAGGCGGCGGTCGATGTCTCGCTGCCGGAGACCGATGACGGACTCCCTGGCGCAGGGCCAATTCGCCGCTATGACTGGTTCCGCAATCTGTGGAATCAACGCCGCGGCAATTGGGCCAAGCGTATTCAGCAGGATCAAGGGGCGATCGTCTTCTTGGGCGATTCCATCACGCAGGGTTGGGGCGATGATTTTAAGCAAAGCTTCCCCGGCCTGAAGCTCGCCAATCGAGGCATCAGTGGCGATACCACGCGCGGCATGCTCATTCGCCTGGAA
>JAGQQB010000563.1 GCA_020426425.1 Planctomycetaceae bacterium
CGCAGGCCACATCCGCAGGTCGGACAGGATGCAGTCCTGTCCGACTCAGTTTGACCATTCATCCGCGAACGGAGACTCGCTTCCACTCGAAATCGACGCGGAGCACTCCGGACAACATCACTGGGACTCCATGGGGCGATCGCCCACGCAGATTGGCTTTGCTGGTGTCGCCGCCGAATGGTTGGGGGACGACCTGACGGCGCTGCGCCGGCATCAGCGGATGCGGATCTCATCAGTGTTTGACACGACTCCCGCCGTCGGCACGCTTGGGGCGAAGCGTCTGGAAGCTGAGCATTGCCGGGGGCTGTATCGTCTACTCGATTCGCCGCTGGTCGATGCAGTCGTCGTGGGTAACCCAGGCTGGATGGGTTGGCATCCCGTCCTGCAGAGCGTGAAACGCGGGTTGCCCACGCTGTTCGTCGTGTCGCGGCTCACTGAAGAGGCGTTCTTTGATCCTCAATTGCCGGAGCAAGTCCGGCTGGAGGTGGCGATCGCCTACGCGCGTGGCAGTGGGGGTGGATTTCTGATGCCGGGACTGCCACTGCGCTGGCTGCCAGTCACGATTCGTGTCCGCGAGTTGACAGCGACCGCACTGGGGGCCATTGAACACCTGGAAGTGGACGCCCCCGGTACACCGCTGCGATCTCGCAATGTCGCCGAGCTGCTGGACTGGGCGCTCAGCGTAGTGCAATCGGCGCCAGCTTCGCTGAAAACACGGGAAACCGAAGCAGGCGTGGAACTCCTCCTCGCCTGCCGCCGACGCACCAGCGGTAACGAAGCAGTGACCATCGCGCTGCGTGGCCTCAGGCGAAGTGGACGCAGCGAAGTGATTTCCAGTGAACTCAACTTCGCGGCCCACGGACACTGTCGGCACGGCGAGTTCACACTCACGGCGCCGCATCAGATTCAGCACACCGTGGACCGTAGCATGTCGCAGGAGTCCCTCTGCACAGATCGCTCGGGCTTCGACATCATGCTTGATCTGTTTGGTCGCCGACTCGTGGGCGGGGTCGTTCCCGTCCCTGATTTTGCTGACATGCTCCGGGCCCGCAATCTCGTGATTGCCGCTCATCACAGTCTCGCTCGCGACGCACACGTTGTACTGAGCGACGAAGGTCACGCGGTGTAACACGCAGGCCATTGCGGTGTCGTCTCGCCGCTGACCACAGCCGGAAACTCGTTTGGCGAGCCGCGTCATCGGCCGAAGCGGCGACCGGATGACTGTGCCCCACATGCACCATCTGACCAACCTGCGCGGAGTGAACAGCAAGAAACCTCGATCGAACAATGTCGATCGAGGTTTCTGTTCGTCTTCTTCTATTGGCTTGTACGGGGCCACTACAGGGGCGCCCCGACGGAAACTTAAGCGTCCCCTTCGTCACCCTCGTCGCTGGTGGCCGAGGAATCTGCTTCACGGACCTGACGGCAAACGGAACGATTGACCGCTTCCACCGTGACTTCGGTCGGCGGGTCCATCGGGACATCGGTGAACTTGGCCCCATCAAGAATGATGTCGACCGCCTTGCGTTCTCGGATCTGAGCCTGCAGGTTGTCGATCATTCCGTTCTTGATCATCCGCGACCGGACACGTCGCGGGTTTTCGCCACGCTGCATCGCCATCAGGGTAATTTCGAACTCGATGTCCTGATCGGAAACTTCAATCTCTTCCTTCTCTGCGATTCGGTCGAGAACGAAGTGTTCCTTCAGGTTCTGACGGGTCATCGTCAGCGATCGCTGACGCAGATCGTTCTCGCGTGCCTGGATTTGCTGAGTGGTGAAACCAGCCTGTTGCATTTCCAGAATTTCGCGACGCAGAGCGTTTTCGACCTGCCGGCTGACGAGGTCTTCCGGGAGATCCCAGTCGGCGGAATCGGTGATCTTGCTGAGCACCTGACGTCGACAGGACTGACGCTGTTCGTAACGGACCTGCCGTTCGAGCATGCTGCGCACTTGCTCCTTAAGCCCCTCTTCGGAATCCACGCCGAGGCGGTCGAGGAATTCGCCGGTCAGTTTGGGGGTTTCGAGTCGCTTGACATCGAGCACGGTGATCTTGGCATGCACGGTCTCGTTCCGCATGCCGACGGTGTCCGCCTCTTCGGAGACCGTCAGATCCGCTTCGCGCACGTCATCCGCCGCAGCGCCGACAATCAACGTCTCGAAGCCGGTCAGTTCGGCATCCTGGAACCGGAGGGTCGGACGGACACGCACGGAATGATCACGCAGGTGCGAAATTGGCTTCCCGCCGTGAGTGAAGTCGATGTCGACAGTCACAAAGTCGCCC
>JAGQQB010000564.1 GCA_020426425.1 Planctomycetaceae bacterium
TCAGGCCGATGGCGATTGGTCATGAACTCCCCCCTCCGCATCAGATCACGTCTTCTCAACCAACGGCAGGCCGGTATCACCGGCCCTACTCGACTACTTTACACACCAGAATCTGCCATGACATTAGAACAACAACAAGGATGTCCCCCTTTTGAACTGTGCATGGTTTGGCGGAGCGAGCACGAGCGAATCATAGCAGTTTTCGGTGCGATTGAAGATGAAGGGAGCGGGACGCATGATGATCGCACGTCTTGCAAGGTGTTGGCATTTGATTATTGCAGACTCGATGATGGTCCTCCTGTGTCCGAGCGCGTAGGAATTCCGGATTCTGTGTGGGAGCAGATTTGCCGTGTGATTGGAAAGAACTTGGTCGTTGATAGAGGTGTGAGAATGGGGGCTCCGTGGTACGTCACCCCCCCCTTGGAATGGACTTGACCACAGCCATCCCGCCGCTTCTGTACGTGTCACCCATCAGACGCACCCGGCCCTGTTGGGCGAGACCATCCTCCCGCTTCGCACGGCTGGCACAACCGCAGGTGGCCCCGGTTGCTTTGCAACCGTTGGGGGCCGCAGGCCATGGAGGCCGTTTACGTTGACCAACCTCCGTTCGGCTGCGTCGACCCAGGCTGGAAACCACCCTGGGCCACCCTGCGTTCGATGCTGACGATTGGCCCAGTTGCCCGAGGGAATCATCCACGGACAGACCAGCGACCGAGAGATCGTCGGCCCCTGTTCAGCACCGGGTCGACTGATGGTCCCCTGACGGGAGCGTGCCCGATTGGACCATCGACCGTGCCTGACAGCACACGTTTTGGATTGCAGCCAGCACCGACAAGTGGCAGGAACTGCAGATCGCCCGTCCGTTCGACCAGATTCGTCCCGTTGTCGTTGATCCATCTCGGCTGCATTGCCTATTGAGCCGGTTGACCACGGTTCCACGTGCGGGAATCTGTGGAGAGGGAGCCTGCATGCGTATCGGCGGCGGAATACTGATTGGCCTGCTCACCTGGGGATTTGCGGTCTCGCAGCTCCACGGTGCCGATCCCTTCGCGTTTCCCGAGCAGCGTCAGCGTGAGACCTCAACGGTGCAACAGGTCGCGGCAGACGAGCCGAAGTTGGCGCCGGTCCAGCGGCCTCAACCCACATACTTCCCCGCCGGGCATTCGCTGTACCAGCAAGCCGATATTGATGAGGTGCTCGACTTTTCCCCGCTGGAAAGCCATCGCATGCGGCAGCAGTCTGCCTCTACCGCCGACTACGAAGCCGACCTGCTCGCGCCCGACCCCGCCCCTATCGAACCGGTGCAGTATCCTTTCGAAGCCTCAGCTGGCGAAGATCTGCCCGCCGAGTCGCCGCTGGCGATCCCCTCACAGCCGATCACGCCACACGTTGAATGGTCCAAGCAACTACTGCAGGTCACGGAACTGCCTGGTTCCGGCGACCAGTTGGGTATTTTGGAACTCGATGCGCGGGCGACTTTCCACTCGACTGCCGCCCCGTTCTTGCGATTCACGCCGCGGTTCGCGATGCGCTCCCTCAGCGGACCAGAATCGACCGATCTGCCCGGCTCGCTGTACGACATCTCACTTGCAGCTTCGATCTATCTTCCGGTCAGCGAACAGCTGCGTTTGTTTGCTGAGATCTCGCCGGGCACCTACTCGGATTTTCAGGCCTACAATTCGGATTCACTCCGTCTGCCAGCGCGTGCGTTCGCGTTTTACCGTCTCTCTCCGGCCTGGGACCTGGCCGCCGGTTTCGTTTACTTCGACCGGGACACCCTGGGCTTTCTCCCCGCCGCAGGACTCACGTACACGCCCAACGATGCCTGGAAGCTGGAGATCACGTTTCCCAAGCCCAAGCTCAGCTGGCGATACTATGACGATGGAGATCATCAGCGGACGATGTACGTCGCAGGCGAGTTCGGCGGCGGTTCCTGGACGGTGCGACGCGCAGCCAGTTTTGACGACAGTGTCACCTTGAGCGATCTGCGTCTGCTGCTCGGCTGGGAACATCGGGAAGGGAATCTGCTGCACTGGTCGCTCGAAGCGGGCTGGGTCTTCAACCGCACCATCGAATACCGCTCCCACCTGGGTGATCGGGATCTCAACAGCACCGCGATGCTACGATTCGCGATTGGCTACTGAGCCAGTCCACGACCGATCGCAGGGTGTCGCGCAATCACGCAACTGAGTGTTGCGGAATGCTCTTGTCTCCGAAAGGGGACCAGCTTCAACGCGACATGGATCCCGCAACCTGCAACTGGAATGACA
>JAGQQB010000565.1 GCA_020426425.1 Planctomycetaceae bacterium
CCAGGCGTCCTTTGTCGGCGGCGCCCATCTTCTGTTCAAGCCGCCGCACTTCGGCGAGGTTGTCGTCAAGCACGCTGGCTTTACGACGCAGGGCCCGTCGCTGAGAGGCGATACCGCCTTTGGGCTCTTCAAACAAAGACGCAAAGATCTCACTGCAACGCCGCATTGCGGGAAGCTGGACGCCATCTGCGGTCCAGGCGAGCGAACTCCCGGTGAGGGCAATCTCCATGGACGGGTAGCGCGTGTGCTGTGCGGTAACTTCGGCCATCTTCTGATCCACGGAAATCGTGTTGCGCTCCGAAGGGCCGATTTTTGCACCGGTCAGGAAGATGTTGATGCAGTTGTGGTGGTGGCCAAGGCTTCCCGGATGATGCAGACCGCTGACGGGAGTGATGACCTGGCGGTGTTTTTCAAGAGGCTTGAGTGACCGGGAAATCTCGTAGTCTTTGCCTGGAGTCGTGATCTGATAGTTCAGCGAATGAACCCCGTTGGCGAGGTAGATGAATGCGCTGCGCCGAGGCGATGCCGATGACTCGGCTGCGTTTAGTGGGATCATGCATTCCAGGAATGGCAGCGAGATGCAGGTGCCCATGGCACGCAGGGCATGCCGACGATCAATCAGCCATGATTGGGAAAGAAAGTTGCTCATTGTGAAGCCTTTAATCGCTGGGAGTTGGTGTACTGCTGTCGGCTATTTGAGGTGAGTCATTGGTTGACAATGCCTCAGCGCTTCCGGAGCAGTTCGGACATGGCCACGGCACGCACGATGTCCTTGACACAGTACTGGTTCTTCTTTGCTTCTTCTTCAATCAACTTGAGATCATCTTCGTCATCTACGGTTAGCACTCGACGAAGTGCATAGGTGCACAGGTGCTCGATGAAGGCCCGGGCGAACTTGTCGCGGTCCTCAAGCAGGAGAGCTTTAAACTGAACGGAATCAGTGAACGGACGGCCGTCGGGCATGACACCTGAGGCATCTACCAGCGGGTCCTCACCGACGCCAGTGGGAACCTGCTCGCGTGTGCGCCACTGACCAATGGCATCGTACTGGTCAAATGCCAATCCTAGAGGATCGATATTGCGATGGCAGGCGGCACAACTTGCGTTCCTCGCGTGTGCTTCAATTCTCTTGCGGATGGTGATCTTGGTGCCCTGAGGGGGAATTGGCTCGATCGGATCCACATTGGCGGGCGGTGGTGGTGGCGTCTTGTTGAAGATCACTTCGCTGACCCACACGCCGCGATGCACGGGGCGGTGTCGCGTACCGTCCGAAGTCAATCCCAGCACCGCCCCCATCGTCAACAGGCCGCCACGATGGTCCTCTGGTTTCAGTTGGACTCGCTGGAAGTCTCCTCCCGCTTCCGGTTCCGGAAGTCCATAGAAATCGCACAGCCGGGCATTGGCCATCGTCCAGTCGGAATCAAGCAGGCCCTCAATGGGAAGGTTCTTGGCGAGCATCTCACGGAAATACTCGACCGGCTCGGCCTGCATGCTCGCTTCCAGCCAGTCGTCGTAGCCGGGGTAGAGTTTCTTGTCCGGCGGGAACATCCCCACTCGGTGCAGCTGCAACCACTGTCGCGAAAAGTCGTCGATGAAGCGGTTCATCCGATGGTCCGTCAACATTCGGTCAACTTCCATTCTCAGTCCATCGCCGTTCAACGTCCCGTTTTTGGCTGCAGTAAAGAGGTCTTCGTCGGGCATCGAGCTCCAGAGGAAAAACGAGAGCCGCGAGGCGAGTTCCCAATCGTTGAGTTGCTCACGGGCTACCGGATCGCCTTCAACCAGATAGATGAAATTTCTGGAGGTCAGAATGCCTTGCAGAGCGATACGGTAGGCGTGGTCCATTTGCTCGCCCGCCTCGCGTTCTTCTCGATACGACTGCAGATAGTTCTCGAGTTCGTCACTCTTTACTGGCCTCCTCCAGACGCGTTCGGCAAAACGCCGTAAGTGCTCCGCGACCACTTCGAAAGGGGCATCGTCGGGCGGCAGGACGCCAATGCGGCGAGATTGTTCTTCTTCTGTAACCAGCGGCCCCTCCCATTCGATCCAATCGAGAAGCACCGTTGAAAAAATGCCGTTCCCATCGCCATCAAACATCTGCGGTGCGTTGGGGTTCAGGAGTAGTGTTTCACTGCTATGCGTGAAAATGTAACCGCCTCTTCCAGCGAGCGCATTGCGGAAGGCGGCACCGGCCCGTCGATCCACTACATCGGTGGCCACAACACAAAAGTGCAGTGTCGTGGGCATCTCCAGAAAGACTTCGAACTCA
>JAGQQB010000566.1 GCA_020426425.1 Planctomycetaceae bacterium
GATCGATCCGGTGATTGGCCGCGATGGGGAAATCCGTCGCGTGGTCCAGGTACTGTCGCGTCGGCGTAAGAACAATCCGGTGCTCATCGGCGAGCCGGGCGTCGGAAAGACGGCCATCGTCGAAGGTCTCGCCCATCGCATCGTGCTGGGGGACGTGCCGGACGTCCTCAAGGACAAGCGGGTCGTCGCACTCGACATGGGCGCGCTCATCGCCGGAGCCAAGTATCGGGGAGAGTTTGAAGACCGACTCAAGGCAGTGCTCAAGGAGGTCGAACAGGCGAGCGGGCAGGTAATCCTGTTCATCGATGAACTGCACACGGTCGTCGGTGCTGGCAAGACCGACGGAGCGATGGATGCGTCTAATCTGCTCAAGCCGGCGCTGGCACGGGGCGATCTGCACTGCATCGGGGCGACAACACTCGACGAATACCGTAAGTACATCGAGAAGGATGCCGCTCTAGAACGCCGCTTTCAGCCTGTGCTGGTCAAGGAACCGAGTGTCGAAGATACCGTCGCCATTCTGCGCGGCCTTAAGGAACGCTACGAGAAGCATCACAACATCAAGATTCGCGATGCCGCGCTCGATGCGGCGGCGACGCTTTCAGATCGGTACATCACCGATCGGTTCCTGCCAGACAAGGCGCTCGATCTCGTCGATGAGGCGGCCTCGCGCGTGTCGATGGAATTGCATTCGGTGCCAACCGAGATCGATGAGGTGCAGCGACGCATCACACGACTGGAGATCGCCGCCCGGCAACTGGCCGAGGAGGAAGAAGAGTCGTCGGCCAAGGAGCGGCAGGCAATTCAGGAGGAGATGGATCAGCTCAAGCAGAAGCTTGCTTCCCTGAAGGAACAATGGGAGGCGGAAAAGCTCGGCCTGGGCGACGTAAAGAACGTCCGCGAGCAGCTCGAGCAGGTGGACCTCGAATATGGCCAGATGGAAGCCGCGATCCGGGCGCGACAGGCTGCGGGGCAACTGGTCGACGAAGGGGACTACCAGCGACTGTTTGAACTCGAACAGCGACGGCAGACGCTGCGCAAACAGGCAGAGGAAACAACTCCAGAAGCAGAAGCCCCAGCTGAGGACAAGGAGTCACGTCCGCGATTGTTGCGGACCGAAGTCGGTCCAGAAGAGATCGCGCAAGTGGTCTCTGCCTGGACCGGCGTGCCTGTCTCACGCATGTTGCAGACGGAACGCGAGAAGCTGCTGCACATGGAGTCGTTGATCCATCAGCGGATGATCAACCAGTCCGAGGCGGTTTCTGCAGTCGCGAATGCCGTGCGTCGATCACGAGCCGGACTGGCGGACAAGAATCGTCCGATCGGGTCGTTCATCTTCCTCGGCCCGACGGGAGTTGGAAAGACGGAACTGTGCAAAGCCCTCGCCGAATTCCTGTTCGACGACGAACGAAACATGGTCCGCATCGACATGAGCGAGTTCATGGAGCAGCATTCAGTCGCCCGCCTGATTGGTGCCCCTCCGGGATATGTCGGCTACGAAGAAGGTGGCCGGCTGACGGAAGCGGTCCGGCGACAGCCGTACTCGGTGATTCTGCTGGATGAAATCGAGAAAGCTCATCGCGACGTCTTCAACGTGCTACTACAGGTGCTTGATGATGGTCGTCTGACTGACGGGCAGGGACGGACGGTCGATTTCACGAACACCATCGTCGTGATGACCTCGAACATCGGCTCGCAGGCGATTCTCGAAATGGCTGATCAAGGAGAAGAGCAAATTCGGAACACCTGCATGGATGCTCTCAAGCATGCCTTCCGACCTGAATTCCTGAATCGAATCGACGAAGTGATCGTCTTCCATCCGCTCGCGCGGCAGGACATTCGCAAGATTGTCGATTTGCAACTCAGCCTGCTGCAGGATCAACTGCGTGAGCACGACTACGAGTTTGTCGTCTCCGAAGAAGCGAAGACCCTGTTGGCGAACCTTGGCTACGATCCAGTTTATGGTGCCCGACCACTCAAGCGAGTCGTCCAGAACCGCCTGCAGAACAGCCTCGCAAATGCAATTCTGTCCGGAGAATTCCCGGAAGGATCGACGATTCACGTCGACTGTCAGCATGGGGAATTCACCTTCGCAAGGTAGAGGCTATCGGCTATCGGCGTTCAGCGATCGGCAAAGCGAACGACGATCCCTCAACGCCTCAACGAGGCCGCAGGCCCTCAACGCTCAAGTTTCAACGTTCAACGTTCAACGCTTTACGCTTTACGGCGCCACGAATTGAACCTCGTGTCGCCGACGCCTAGA
>JAGQQB010000567.1 GCA_020426425.1 Planctomycetaceae bacterium
TCAAACTCGTCGAGTCCGGCGACTTCGTCCTCGGCGGCCGCCGCCTCACCCGGCCGAGCGATGTGCTGAAAGTCGTCAACGAAAACGACAAGGAACTCAGCTTCGGTCAAATGAAATACACAGTGACATCACGCGGCGGCAAAGGGGTCAAGACCAGCCAACGCACCGACATCGACCGCATCATCCGTCCGGAGATTGAGATCGTCGATTTCGCGGGCGTGGGGGAGGAGTAGCGGGCAGGGGGTGAGGCGGAAGTTCGATTGAGAGGTTGCGTTAGTCGTCCGGTGCCGATTTTCCCGCCAAATCGTTGACAAACGCTGTCGCTTGAAAGACCATGGAGTTGGTCAGGTCCAATTCCAAATGAGGCAATGATTGCTTCAGGGGCTGATCTAAAGGGAGTGTCCCCTCTCGAAACTTTCCTTCTGGCCGAGCGCGGCGGCAGCCGTTTGTCGTGTTTGGTCCATGTCCTTACGTTCCCAATTGTCGGCCACTCGCCGCACCTTCCCAACTGGTTGTTCCTTATGTCTCAGCGGTCCGTCCCTTTGGTCGGCCTGATTGGAGGCATCGGCTCTGGCAAGAGCACCGTAGCCGATGCTGCCGCGACGAAGGTACGCGCGGTGCGGCTGGATGCGGACGCAACCGGGCACCTTGCCCTGCAGCAACCGGCCATCAAGCGTCGTTTGAGGGAAGCGTTTGGCGACACGATCTTTGACGAACAGGGCGCGATCGTGCGGAAGGCGCTCGCCGCTGCGGTGTTTGGCGACGACGTCACGGCTGAGGAAAACCGGGCGATTCTGAACTCCATCGTGCATCCCTGGATTCGTAGTCAGCATCTGGCGACGATCGCCGAACACATCGAGCGTGGCGACTGCGATGTCATCCTGCTCGATGCCGCTGTCCTGCTGGAAGCTGGTTGGGGAAAGTTGTGCGATGCGATTGCCTACATCGCCGCGCCACTCGAACAACGTATTCAGCGAGTCGCAAATCGTGGCTGGGACGCCGCGGAACTGGCACGCAGGGAGGCGAGCCAACTCAGTCTCGATCAAAAGCGGTCGAGTGCTGATGTGATCATTGATAATTCAGGGACCGTGGAAGCGGCCGGCACCCAACTGGCCCAGTTTCTCCAGTCGCTGATCCTGCCACAATCAACGTCTACTCCTTAATCACAATCTCACGTCCGTCACATGCCGCAGGTTGGCTGCCTTGCCGTTCGGTCCGCAGTCTCCGACCTTTCTCGTCTCCCTCCTCCGTCCACGTTGTCAGTCCCATGAGCAAGTCCACCTCCCCCACCGAGGGCCTTCCGGTTGAAACGGATGGCGCCATCTACGATCCTGCCGAGTCTCGCTATGAAGAGGCGAAGCAAGGCGAGATTAACATTGCCGCCCTGCAGCGAATGACGATGAAGGAACTCATCGAACTCGCTCGCGAAGAAAAGGTCGGCGAGTACACAGGGCTGAAAAAACAGGATCTCATCTTCGCCATCCTGAAAGAGCGAACCAAGCTCAACGGGTTGATGTTTGGCGAAGGGACGCTCGAAATCCTGCCGGACGGATTCGGATTTCTCCGCAGTCCCGATTACCACTACCTCCCCTGTCCCGACGACATCTACGTCTCGCCGAGCCAGATTCGCCGCTTCGGTTTGCGGACTGGGGCGACCGTTGCCGGGACCATTCGGCCACCCAAGGAAAACGAACGCTACTTCGCGCTGCTGCGCGTGGAAGCGATCAGTGGCCAGGATCCGAACCTGTTGCCGGAGAAGGTGCCGTTCGATGATCTCACGCCACTGCATCCCAAAGATCGGCTGAACTTGTCTGCCGATCCTGAAGAACTGAGTACGCGAATTGTCGACATCGTCGCGCCAATTGGCTTCGGTCAGCGGGGATTGATCGTCTCGCCGCCGCGCGCTGGCAAGACAGTGCTGCTGCAAAAGCTCGCGAAGGCGGTGCTCGCGAATCATCCGGACGTGTACGTGATCATGCTGCTGATTGACGAGCGTCCGGAAGAAGTGACGGAGATGGAGCGGCAGGTGCAAGGGGAGAACTGCGAGGTCATCTCCAGTACGTTCGACGAACCGCCGAGCCGTCACATTCAGGTGTCCGAAATGGTCATCGAAAAGGCGAAGCGGATGGTGGAATATGGCCGCGATGTGGTCATCTTCCTCGATTCAATCACGCGACTCGCCCGCGCGTTCAATACTGAGTGTCCGAACTCCGGCAAGATTCTGACCGGCGGTGTTGATGCGAATGCGCTACAGCATCCTAAG
>JAGQQB010000568.1 GCA_020426425.1 Planctomycetaceae bacterium
CAACGGCATGACCCGCAAATTGCAACCCATACCCCAGGACGAACGCCGCCAAAGCCCAGCCGGGCCGACCCTCGATCAGACAGTAGACGGGCACCGCGAATGTGACTGGAAGTCCAATAACATGCAGCACTTGGTTCAATGGGTGCTGATGCCGCAGCGCGTAGTTGATGAGGAACTTGCGAAGCATTTTGGGCACTTAAGACGCAGAGAGGCCAACGAACTGAGTTGGTCGACTCTACCGATTATACCGCCAGCAACGGCGGTAGCGATGGTGACTGGTTACGCGAATCCAACGATCGCCCAGTGGCTTGCGTTGCGATCATACCTGCCGCAAGCTTCGTGCTTGTCACTGCGGCGGAACTGGCTGAGCCGATCGCGCCGCATGCGCGGTGGGGCTGTTCGGCATGGAATCGACTGGCTACGTAAGACGAGTGTCGTACCCGACCCTGCCAGCGTCGGAGCCCTGACGTGCGTTGCCCGAATTGCGAACCGTTAGTCGTACCGGACACGAACATCGTTCATGTACCGATGCTGGCAGCATCGGGTACGGCGCCACGCGAGTGTCTCACTCGGCGACTTCGACGCGTCATGCGCACACGTTGTCGGGACGTTGGCTCGGAGAAGTGACGTGAAGCTAAAGTCCCTGACTCCTGAATCCTGGCACCTGACCCCTCGCTGCCTGGCTATCGAACGATGTTCTTTCGTTGTGGCCACATGGCCGCGTCACGCCCCGTGGCACTTCTTGTACTTCTTTCCACTGCCGCAGGGGCAGGGATCGTTGCGACCGACCTTCTCTTCGAAGTTCCGGATGGTTTCGACCACCGGTGCTTCTGCGTTTCCACCCTCGGAATTCATTTCCAACTGGGCTTCCTGAGCGGCGGACATCGCCTGGGCGTGATGCGCCGAGGCATTGGCCCACAGATCGTCCAGGTATTCGGCGCTGCTTTGAGATTCGACGCGGAACATCGTGCTGGTCACGCTCTCGCCGAGTTGGCCCCACATCTCTTCGAACGCTGCCATCCCGGCGCGTTTGAACTCGACCTTGGGATCCTTCTGAGCGTAACCGACCAGTCCGATGCCCGAACGCAGATGATCCATGTAGTACAGATGGCTCTTCCACGAGTTGTCGAGCAGTTCGAGGAGGACATCACGTTCCACCTGGCTGAACTCGGGTCGATACCGCTGGCTAAAGACCTGCATGGCGCGGGCCTTGATTTCTTCCGGGGAGAGACCTTCGAGTTCAGCAACGTTGAGGTCGATTTCCAGTTCCGACTTGGCCCAACTGGCCAGGGCGGAGAGCTCAACATGGCTGTTCGGATCGGCGGCCTCGTCGAGTCTGGTAATGAACTCGTCCCATTCCACTGGACTGGGATAGAAGTTGCGGGCGCGATCGAGCAGTGTCTCCACGACCTGTTCGCGTTCCTTGTTCTTGAGGTCATCTTCGGACAGGATGGTTTCGAACCGCTGGTTGGCCCAGTTGATCAGTCCGTCACGGTCCTGGTTGTTGCGCGTCGCGAACCGATTCAGGCCGACCAGGACTGGGAAGCGCGTCTCACGATCGCGATAGGCTGCCCGCACCTGTCGCTGGGCGAGCGCGATTGCATCGCCGGGATCTTCGAACTGGCCGAATTCGTCTGGCGAAATCTCGACACCGAACTGCTGCCGCAGGAATCCGGAGAGCTGGCGTCGTCCGAAGTCGTCGGCGAGGATGACATCGAGCGGACTCAGGTCGACCTTGCCCAGCATTTCCGTGGCCCGTTCCACCAGGTAGCGCGCGAGGTTGTCGGTGTTGAAGCTGTGTTCGTCCTGCACTCCTTCACGAGCAATCTTGCGGAGTTCGCGGTCGTTGAGATTCAGCGAGAAGGTGCTGTTCGCCCAGTGGGCGAGCGCTTGCCAGTTCCAGTCTCGCTGATCGACATCCTGGGGAAGATTCTCTTCGAGCTTTTCGTAGATGTGCCCTTCACCCTGGCGGCTTGCTTCGTCCAGGATGTAATCGGTCATCTGTTCCTTATTCATGTCGCGCACGTCAGCGGCATCGACTTGAATGCTGAGATGTTGCGCGGCGAACGCAGCAGCGGTTTCCCAGCGGTAAGAGTCCGACAGGAACTGCGACGCCCACTTGTAGATCTGTTCGTCCACCATGCCGGTGATCAGACTGCGAACGTTGGCTCCATCGAGAATGCGCTGCCGGTACTTGTAGACCTCCTTGCGCTGGTGGTCCATCACTTCGTCGTACTCGAGCAGATTGCGGCG
>JAGQQB010000056.1 GCA_020426425.1 Planctomycetaceae bacterium
CATCGACTCGTTCCACAACGAGTTGCCGCAGCTTCTCGGAGAGTTCGCGGTAATTCGCGGCGAGGTCCAGGGCACTGATTTGCGAACTCGCGATGAGGTCGGCAAACGACGACGCGACGATCGCCCGGAGCAGTTCGTTGAGTTCGTCGATGTCGACATTCGAATCGGCCCCGACGATCTCCTTGAGCAGCGCCTTGGGATCGACCGCCTTGAGCGTGTAATTGCCGAACGCCCTGAGCCGGATCGGGCCGAAGTCGGCATCGCGCATCATCACCGGATTCGGGGTGCCCCACTTCAGATCGGTAATTTGCCGCGTGCTGACGAAGTACACCTCCGCCTTGAACGGACTGTCGAAGCCGTACTTCCAGCCAGCGATGGTCGACAGGATGGGGAGGTTGTCGGTCTTGAGTTCGTAGTGACCTGGCTCGAAGACATCGGCAAGTTCGCCCCGATGCACGAAGACCGCCATTTGACCGGGCCGCACAATCAACTGTGCCCCGTTCTTGATTTGGTTGTGATACCGTGGAAACCGCCACGCAATGGTGTGCCGCGAATCATCGACCCACTCGATGATATCAATCAGTTCCGACCGCAACTTGTCGAACAATCCCATGCCTGGCTCCTCGTTCTCGGAAGTCAAAGGTTGTGTACCCGCGTTGATGCTACCGCGTACGGGAAGTAACGGGCAACCGGGCGGATTGGATCATGGGAATTTGAGAAGTTGGTGTTGGGGAGTGGGAAGTCGAAGGCGAGGCGGTCTGAAGTGCGTGTCCAGTCGCTTGGCACGCATCCGGAGGCTGGTCTCAGACCTTCGTCCGTGTCATTCCGGTACCAACCGGCTAGAATTCCATTGCGGGGTCCTCTCACACACAGGAGTTTTTAGCGTTGGCCTCCACTCCGGAGCATTGGCATCAACTGACGGGACCATCGAATTGGTTTCAGTTGGCCTATCCGCCTCATTGGCAGCATGAGGAGCGGGATGGGGCGGCTGCGTTGCGTCCATCGGGAAGTGACGCGTTTGTCGCGATCAACACGATCTGGTTTGATGACTCCCGGAGTGGGGCATCGCCGGGCCTGCAGGACATCATCGATCAGTTCCCCAAGTCGCGACATGTGCAGCGACTTGGCACGGGCGATTTCGATGGCTTGACTGAATGCGTGCGTGGTGAAGCGTCGCTGGCGCCTCCCGTTGCCTGGTGGCGACGGTTGTTCGTCAAACCGCATTGGCGGCATTGGACCATGTGGGCGTTTCGCCGTGATCAATTGCTCATCGTGTTCACGCTGCTGCATAGCGGTGAGCGGGACAACGAACTGGAAGCGCTCACTCGCATGATGCTGGGGACGCTGCAAATCCCTGAAACACCGGCGGATCCTCCCGAGGTCTTTGCTCAGCACTGTCTGCAGCTCGCCCAACGAAAGTTTCCCCTGTTGGAAGCGAAACTCGGTGAAGAGTTTCAATTGGAATTGGGAGGATCGCGACTGAACTTGTTCAATTTCTATCGCGCCTATGTGCGCGAAACGCACAAGTTTGAAGAGATCTTGCTCCCCGCCCTGACGACCGTGGTGCAGGTGCAGGAATGGGGGACCGAGCAGACGGAACCGCCGCTCGACGCCGTGCGGGATCGACTGATGCCGATGCTCTATCCGGAAGATGCGTGGCAGGAACGCTTCCCGGACTTTGCTGGTTCGCCCTGGGTCGCCGGATTAGCGATTCTGTATGTCGTCGACGAGCACAATGCCTACTGGTATGTGCGGGATGATCTCGCCGAGAAGTGGGGCCTTACCCTTGACGAACTGCATGAGATCGCCATCGAGAATTTGCAGCAACATTTCGAAACAGAACCGATGGAAATGGCGGTTGCCGGGTCGGAGGAAGAGGGGCCTTCGATGTTGATGCCCGGCAAGCCCGATTCCTACAACGCCTGTCGTTTATTGAGCCAGCCGTTCCTCGCCAAACTCCGTTCCTTCGTTGGTGGCGATCTCGCAATTGGTGTCCCCGGACGCGACTTCTTCGTCGCGGTCTCGATGAAGGCGGAGTCGATGCTTGAACATGTTCGCGCTCGGGTGCAGGAAGACTTCCGGCAGACCGATCATCCTCTGACCGACCGCATGTTGCTGATCACCGCCGACGGAGTCAGCGAACTGATCGACGAATCCGCATGAGCGATCCGACTGTTCCCTCACTGACGCTGCTCGGGACCGGAACGAGCATGGGCGTGCCGATGATTGGTTGCGAGTGCCCCGTTTGCACCTCGACCGATCCCCACAACCACCGCACCCGGACCGGCGTCCTGATTCGTGGGCCGCAAGGGAATCTGCTGATTGATACGTCGCCGGAACTCCGCGTTCAGTTGATCCCGCAACATGTCCGGCAGATCGCTGGCGTGCTGTTCACGCACGCGCACGCAGATCACATCATGGGACTCGACGATTTACGGATCTTTGGCTTCCGGCAGGAGGGGTCGATTCCGCTGTTTTGTGAAGCCATTGTGGAGGAAACGTTGCGCCGCACGTTCGCCTATGCCTTCGCTGCTGGCGACACGCTGCACTCGAAACCGCGACTGGCCTTTCATCGGATCGGCACGGAGCCAATCGATCTGTGTGGCTTGCGGATTCAACCCATCCGGCTGATTCATGGTCGACTCCCCATCCTGGGTTTCCGGATTAATGACGTGGCGTTCTGTACCGACGTTAGTGAAATCCCCGATGAAAGCTGGGCGCATCTGTCGAATCTGGATGTGCTGATCCTGGGCGCGATTCGTCACGAGCCGCACCCTACGCATTTCAGTGTCGATCAAGCCCTCCAGGTCATCGCAAAGGCCCGACCCCGCAGGGCTTATCTGACCCACATCTCTCATACGCTCGAACATGCCGAGACGAATCGCTTGCTACCAAACCAAGTCGCGCTTGCTTACGATGGTTTGGAGGTCATGCTATAGCTTTCCAAATCCGGGGCAGGGTCGCGTTGCGCGGACCCGCCGACTGTCCCCGAGTTTGCGGGATTGCGGCTGTGCCCGGCACTCATTCATATGCTTCACCAGTTCTTTAGCCATCGCGATCGTTGGGGCAACCGGCCTCCTTTGTGGGTGGTGTTGCTGCTACTCTTTGGCGTGCCGATTATTGGTGTTGGGCTGACGGGAGTGCGTCTGGAGAATGATGTCACCAGCTGGCTCCCCGCCGATGATCCCGACTCGCGTGTGCTGGAGTGGTTTCATAATCACTTCGAACATGAAAGCCGTATGCTGATTACGTGGGACGGCAGCTCCGTCGCCGATCCGCGTCTGCAGCGGTTCCAGCATGCGTTGCTAGGTGAAGGAGAATTTGCAGACCAGTTCGCGCGGCAGAGCCCCAAACGCCTGATCAGCGATGTGAGTACGCCGGTGACGGCCATCCGCTCGATGGTCGAGAACAAGCTCGAGCTCGAAACGGCCATGGACAGGATGACCGGCGTCCTGATCGGCTCCGGATTCCTGAAGGTCCGTTGGTCTGATGCCGGTCGTCGTGATGCCGCCGCCGCGAAGGCACAGATCGCTCAGCTTGCCGGGCGTGCTGGATTCCATGGCCCGGTGGAATTTCTGCCGCCGCTGATTTTGTCTCCTGCGAACTCTGCGGAGACTGCCGACTCTGTTGGAACCAACGATTCCAGTACGCAGGACGGCACCTTAGACGAGCTAACAAGTGGCAACGGTGCCGTTCCCGATTCCGGCAGTGATGCAGCAACTGAGACCGAGGAGGTCGCTGCTGCTACCGCCGCCGATGCGGAGTTGTTGACCGAACTGGCGGCGACGTTCACGATCCCGACCCATGATGTTCAGATTCGCCTCCCCGGTTTGATGGCGGGGACGCCACAGGCACGTGAGTTGCGAGAGTCGATCTCTCAAATGGAGGCGGTCGATGCTTGTTTTTTCGCCGTCGGTGCTCCAGCGGCGATTTCTGTTTCCCTTTCCCCGGAAGGGGATGAACTGCTCGATACCACGTTCCAGCATCTGTATCGGGCTGCTGAAGCGGCGGGCATCCCGCGCGAGAGTTTGCACTTGGGAGGGAGTCCGGTCGGTCGGTATCGGTTGAATCGAGAAGCAGCGAGGGCGCTGTGGAACCTTGAGTATCCGCTTTACGTGTTCAACAAACGCTCGCCAATCATTTTGTCGACACTGGTCACCATTCTCCTCGCGTTTCTGCTGTTGCGCAGCGCGCGTCTGGCGCTGCTGGTCTTGATCGCTTCGCTGTATACCGCGATTGGTGTTGTGGCGCTCATTCCCGCGACCGGCAAGTCGCTCAATCTGGTGTTGATTGTGCTGCCCAACCTGCTCTTGGTGCTAACGACGTCGGGAGCGATCCATCTGGCGAACTATTGGAAGCACGAAGTGGTCGTGCGTGAACGGGGGGCTGTTGCCCGAGCAGTGCAACTGGCGTTTCAACCCTGTCTGCTGGCGAGCGTGACCACGGCGATCGGTATGGCGTCCCTGTTGACGAGTACGCTCGCGCCGGTCAAGGATTTCGGGATCTACGCGTCGATCGGTTGTATCTTGTCGCTCTTGATGATCCTGTTTGGCTTCCCGTCGATGATGACGGTGTGGCCTGGTCGGGCCGAAAAGGAAGCGACCAGGGCCAATGACGGTTGGGCCTGGGAAGGGCTGGCGAACATTCTGGTGCATCATTCCTCGCTAGTGACCGCCGCCTGTCTGCTGCTGTTCGGCTTCGCCCTCTACGGCTTGAAGGACTTCCAGACCGAGACCAAGGTCATTCGCTACTTCCCTCCGCATACCAAGGTGTACCGGGACTACCAGTACCTGGAGGAAAGTCTCGCCGGCATCGTTTCGGTAGAGGCGGTATTGCACTTCCCGCAGGACCGTGCCGAGTTGGATGACCACGCTGAGTCCGAGGCTCGTGGGAATCGCAATGTGCTCGAACGCATGGAACTGGTGCGACGAGTCTCGGCGAAACTGGCATCACATCCTGGCGTGAGTGGCACGCTAACCCTCGCCGACTTCCGCCCAGTCAGCCCCGCCGCAGGTGATCTCCCAGTGTTTCGCTACTCGGCCCTCGTGCGCCGCACCGAACGCGGCATCTTTGAAGACCATCAGGCCGAGACCCGACCGTTCGCGACAAAAGTCTCCGCTCCATTGAGCGTAAGCGTGGCTGGGAAGTCGCTCGACTTCCAGACCGGTGATGAGCTGTGGCGCATTCGCTGCCAAACGGCGGTGATGAACGATTTGAAATACGATGTGCTCGTCAACGATCTGCAGACACTGCTGGCAGAGGAGTTGGGAAGCGAACCTGGCGTGGACTATGTTGTTACCGGCATGGTGCCGCTGTTCCTGCGAACACAACAGGCGGTTCTGCGCAGTCTGATTGAGAGCTTCGGTCTCGCGTTCGCGTTGATCGCCATTGTAATGATCGTCGTACTGCGGCATCCGATTTCGGGGCTCATCAGCATGCTGCCTAACCTGTTCCCAGTCGGTGTTGTCTTTGGTCTGATCTCGTGGGCACGCATTCCCGTGGACATTGGCACGATGATTACCGCTTCGGTGGCGTTGGGGATTGCGATTGACGGCACGTTGCACCTGATTACCTGGTTCCAGGAGGGCATCCGCGACGGCTTGTCGCGCGACGAAGCGACCTGCAAGGCGCTCCGGCATTGCGGGCCGGCCATGTGGCAAACCAGTATCGCGATCGCGCTCGGCATGTTGATGCTCACTGGAGCCGATCTGCTGCTCATTAGTCGTTTCGGCTGGTTGATGGCCGCGCTGATCGCAATGGCGCTCATTGGCGATGTTGTCCTGCTGCCAGCCCTGCTGCATGGTTGGCTGGGGGCGATTATTGAGCGCACCACACGTCATGAACCGCCACGGCCGCGCGATGAGTCGGGTCGAGCCCTGCCGGACGAAGCCGAAGTCGTCTCAATTCCTCTCGGTCATTCGTCTGAGACCAACTCACCGCCGGTCACGCGACAGCAATTCCCCTAGTGTGAGATCAGCGAACGCTGATCTCATGCGGTGATTTCCTCTCGTGGCGGCTGACATTCCCTCAGGGGCCGATATAATCGCCAGTTGCTTTGGACCACTAGCGCGGATTCGCGACCGACAGCGGTCCATTGCAATGATATGCGTCGGTGCGTGACAGACCGTGCGAACGGATGCCACCTTTGCCTACTTGCCGAACGCAGTGTGCCTTCGTTTGGAAACACACCTTTGTCGCGCCGTATTTGCTCATGACTGACACCATCCCCCCAGGAGATGACCTGCGAACTGAGGACTTGCCAATCGAGGATCTGCCGCCGATTGAACCCCCTTCGGCCGGATTCATCGTGCAGCTGTTCATCGTTCCGCTGCTGATCGTTTCGGTCGTGTTCGGCGTGTATGTGCTGTTCGCGAAGATGGCCTCTGTTGAGGCGGATTGGCGACAGCTCGTGACTGATGTTCGGAGTGAGAATCGCCACATTCGCTGGCGGGCCGCGCTGGGATTGGCGCAACTGCTCGAAGCGGATCATCAGCAGATCCGGCGCGGTTCATCGGCGCAACCTCGGACACGACTCGCCGAGAATCACGAAGTCGCTGAAGCGCTGGCCGATCTGTATGAGGGACTTGCCCAGAAGTCGACGCCAACGGAGGAAGAGACCCTGCAGATCGAGTTTCTGTCCAAGACACTTGGACTGGTTGATGTCGATGACGTTGCGATTCCCACACTGCTGGCCGGCGCGAGTCCCGAGGTGATCCCGGTGATTCGCAAGCATTCGACCAACGGGTTGACTTTCATTCTCGGTCGGCGACATGCTGCCGATGGCAAGTATGAGCATCCCGAATTGCAACTGAAGATTCTGGAGATGTCGCGCGAACCGGAACTACTGGTTCGGCATCAGGCGACCTATCTGCTCGGGTTGCTCGCGACGCCAGCGGCGTTGGGGCGGGCCGAGGAACTGCTGGATGATGGCGACGATCTCACCCGCGTGAACGCGGCGATTGCCCTGGCGAGGAACGATTCCACGACCAGCCTGCCGACATTTCTGCGTCTGCTGCAAGACGCGGTTGAATGGAAGCTTGATCCAGGCGCGGTCGAGACCCCAGCGAGTCAGTCAGAGTACTTCGAACGCTCGTTGATGATCAAGAACTCGTTGGAGGCCGTGAATCAATTGCGGTCACAATTGACCGCCGAAAACCGCGAACAATTCGCTGCGGCACTGCAGGCATTCGCGGCCAGTTGCGAGGACATTGAACTCCGTAACAAGGCCACGGAATTGCAGCTGAACTTGCAGTAACGAGTCTCGCTCTGGTCGCACATGCTACGACAGGTCGTCGTTCCAGTGCGATGACTGCTGCGGCGAGGGCGTTGTGTCCAGCGCTGCCAGGATCAGCAGGAACAGTCCGGCGGAGTGCGGAATCATTGAAACGAACGAGGCGATCGCGAACATCACCCGGGGATCGTTGGCGTTGTCCATCACGGTCTTGGAGATCACCTGCCAGAGGAATGGCGTAATCAAGTGGCTTGCCGCCAGCAGGCCCATTCCGGACAACATCAATACGCCGGCGCGAGGGCGCTCGTGACGACGGCCCGACCACAGGATCAGGCCGATGATCAGGACGAACCAGAAGCTCCCCTGGGACATGAATGTCAGTACTAACTGTCGGATGTGATCTTCTGCACTCAAGGTCTTTCTCACACTGAAGAAATCGGTAGCCTGCGACTGAATACGTTACTTCGTTGGCCAATTCAAATGCTTAGCCAAAAAGCGAAATGTCCCCTGTCCGTTAATCGTGTGGGGGCCGTTGAACCACTCAATTTCCGTCTGATCTCCGATTCCGAGAGCGTCATAATGCCGTCGGACTTTTGCAAATTCCCAGCCGACCCATTCATCCGGCGCGACGCCATCGCCGTGTCCCCGTTCCACCATGAATGGTCGGGGCGCCATCAGTGAAGACAGTTCTGCGTAACCAGCGATATGCCCCATATTCCACTCCCAGATTTCGTACTCGGGCGTGAACACATAGGTATAGCGGGCTTCCGCGGAACTGTTCTTGCGAATCCACTCGTTGAAGTCGGCGGAACAGATTGACAGGCAATACAGCGGCTTCTGCTTCCCTTGGTCAGCATGGTCGACCAGCAGCGGCGGCACCCGAACGGCGGTCTTCCCTCCGTATGAGAGTCCATAAAATGCGATGCGATCTGGGTCGACATACGGCAACATCGCCAGCCAATGCAGCGTTTGCCGATGCTGTTCGATGATGTAGCTGAACAGCGACCGGCCAACAGGATTGCTCTTCCGCTGAATCTCCCGGAAAGCATCATATCCCTTGTATGGATTCTGTGGCGCGTACACCACGTAGCCTTGCTTGACGAGTTGCGTGCTGAATCCCTTGTAGGCCCGCCAGGCGCGCGACTCCCGATCCTCAGTGATCGTGTCCTCTGGTGTGCCTTCCAAGCCATGCTGGCAGACGACCACCGGTCGTCGTTCAGTTGTGTTGATTCCGCGTGGCAACAGCAGGATCCCACCAGCGATCATGGATCCTGGTTCTGGTGATGCGCCTTGAGCATCGCTGCTACCGTAGACATCCAGCAGAACTTCGAAGCCGACATGCGTGGGCGCGTCGATCACTTTCCGAGTTCGGACATTGACATCGTTCGTCAGCGGTCCCGGCAACTGACCGATCAATTCTTCGAGCATCTCATCGCGAATGTGAGCGGCCGAGTCTTGCCACGCGGCGACACTGCTGAGATCGCCGCTGGACCAGCGGGCTGAGCGAACAGAATTGCTGCGATGCAGCACCGCTTGCGTGTGGCGAATCAGTTCTTCCGTCAGCTCAGTTTGCTCAGCAACGATGGTTTCCGGCGAGACATCGTCGGGGACGCGAACGCGAGGCCATGTCACTGACTTCTCAGGTGGATCTGCGAGTGAGGGTCGTATTTCACGGAGTGTGTGTTGCAGTTCGGCTTCCCCAGCGCTTGCCAACAGGCGAACCCGAACTGGCGCTCCAAGTGCGGCATCGTAGTCCGCCGCACGCTGCACTTCGGCCTGGGCATCTTCCAGTGTTGGTGTGACCAGTCGCCGAGGCGCTGCGATCTGCCGTCCTCCTGCGGGTGGCTCAAGCACGCCGTCCAGTTCCGGGGCGGAACGAGGATCGACCCACAAAGGGCGGGGATGCGACAACGCCGCGAGTTCCGCATTGCCGAAGCGAATCTGTCCGCGCCAGATGTTGCGTTCCAGCGGCTCCTGCCAGACGTTGCGATGCGTGCCGAAGTATCCGCGCACAATAACGGCAGCGATGTGTTCGTCGGTGTCGAGCGCGGCAGTCAACAGGCTCAGTAGTCCCCCTTCGCCGACACCAATCAGCAAGACAGGACGCTCCGGTTGCTCCGCTTTGATGGCGGCGGCGAGACTGAGGATCCGGGCTGTTTCGTAGCCCAGGATATGCCGCCCCAGTTCAAAGCCACAGCGATAGACCAGTTCGCGTCGCGGCAGATTCGTGCGCCGTAATGGAGACGCATCGACTGCGCGCTGTTCGTCGAGTTGTCGATTCACCAATCGAGGCAGGTAGACATCGCAACCGGCGGTCGACATTTGGCGCACTATGTCGACGGCGGATGCGTCCGCCGCACGGGTCGTCGGCAACCAGCCAATCAGTTCTTCGGGACTTTGATCCGCATCTCCGATCAACAGGCACACAGGCGCCGTTGCTTTGTTCGTAGCATTCGCCGTGCAGGCCAGCCCGTAGCCGCTCACACCCGGGATGCCGGTGTCCCACCGCAACGCACTGACATGGTGCGATTCTGATCGAGCACGTTCACGACGATACAGGACCGGTCGTGCGGGGATCGCTTCGTTCAGTCCGATCAAGTGTCGCAGTTCATTGCGTGTCGCCGCCCGCGCCTGTTGTTGGGCATCACCGTCCAGGTGCACCCAGGCGGCATCGCGTTCATCCTGGATGCGATGCAACTCGCGTTCGGCGAACGCACTGATCCCTGCGACCATCACTTCATGCAACGGCTGTTGCAGAGTGAGCGGTTTGGTTCCTGGTAGCGTCGCGTCTGAGAGCTCAACCGCTTCGGCGAGGAGGAAACCCGGTATGAATAGGAGGCCACCAACGACCGTCAGCCACTGCACCGCACGCATGGTTGCTCTCGCCTTCAGGTTTTTGTCTGTGAAGCGAGACTCAGTCTACCGGAGCGGGTGATTGGATGTCACGGAACAACTGTGGGAACCCAAAGACCCTAAGGACAGGATGCGACTGATCGATGATATTCGTACCTGACGCTGCCAGCGTCGAAGTCGTCTGCTTGCTGCCTGGGGTGTCTCCGGAGTCAACTGACCGGCATCGTCGACCGGACGGAGTTGGATTGGGTTGGCAATGGGAGCTGCGGCGTCGATGCGCCTTGCTCCGCCTGATGGACCAGTTGGGCCATTTCCCAGGCGGTGACATAGTGATAGCGGAACCTGGGATGTTCCTGGTGCAGCGCAGCGAGATCGCGATGGAATGCCTGCATGCCGGGACCGAGCAAGGTGTCGATGTTGCCCGGCTTGCAGCCGTGCGTGTGAAGTTTGACGAATCGCCAGTTTGGCTGACCGGAAACAGTCACCCCTGCGTTGATCCAGGTCTGCAGGCGCTGCAGCGACGCTGGTCGTCCCTCGTGAAGATCTGAGTTCTCGGTTCGTGGAATCAGTCCCCACTTGCGATTCGCCCAGTCCAATGCCAGTGCGCCCTGAACCATCAACAGATGGTCCGCTGGCGGTTGCCAGCCGACCCGGGCGCGCACGCCGACTTCATGGGAGCGTCGTTGTCCTGGGATGTCCTGGGCGTAATAGATCGAGTTGATCAGCCGAGGCTGCGTGGAACTCGGGGCTGAAGGAAACGTGAAGTCGGCATAGCAACCCGTCGCCAGCAGCACGCTCAGTTCCTGATCGACACCACAGTAGCGACCATCGTGACGAGAGTTGCACAGCGCCCAGTTGCCATGGATGAACCCGTACACAATTTCGTTCGACACTGGATCTCGCCGCAGCAGTCCATGCTGATGAAACAGCGTCTGGCGAAACCGATCCAGCTTCTCCTGCAGCCGCTCGGCATTGTCGTGGTCATGGTGCAGATGGACATCGACGTCGCCGTAGCCCTGATCGCACAGCTTCTTCAACTCGTCCAGAAACTCTGGGCGATACATATCCTGTGGATAAAAGAAGGTGTACTGCGGCGGGCGACCATCGACGTCGGCAAGATCGCCAAACAGTTCTGGATACTCTCGGATCCAGCGATCGACTCGCAGTTTGCCAGTCTCTGGCGACGCTCCGCCTGTTTCCGGTTCATAGTGATCGCAGATGGCGATGAAGACATCGAGTGGCTCGTCTGGGGACCAGGCATGGACCGTCTCGGTGGGGAACACAAATGCTGGTAGCCACCGGTCCATGTGTCTGGCGCGCAGCACGAGCCACGCCGCCAACACGCAACTTGCGCTGACGAGAACCAAGAACAGCATGATTACCGGAAATGACATCATGTTGGTGATGACGCGTTCGAGGCCCGCGTCTGTCAGTTCTCTTCCTGGATCCGTCCGGGGGACTTCTTGGGTAACGGTTCGTTGGTCCTGGCAGACCGATCCACACGTTGCTCGCACACGTGATTGAGCAGTTTGGCCAGTTGCCCCGCCAGCGTGCGACGGTGAAACGCGTCGATGTCCCACAGGGCGTCATTGTGGTCGATGCCGCAGCGGAACTGTTCGATCATCAGCGCAAGGTTGTCTGAGATCTGTGCGACATTCCCCGGGGGACAGAGCATGGTGCCGGGCAGATTGCGGACGACATCCCACACATCGCCTTCAGGTGCGACGACGAACATTGGTCGCCGCGCGGCCATGTATTCGAAGGTCTTCGCATTGATGATCCGTTGCGTGTGCGGCAGATCGGTGTTAAGCATCAGCAATGCATCGGCGGACTGCATCATCTGTACCGCCTCGGCATGGGCGACAAACGGCAACTGCGTGACGGCACAGGGTGTGCCATCGAGCCGCTGGAGAATCGCTTCCTGATCGCCCGTTCGTCGTCCGGCAAGCAGCAGTTCCAGTTGCTCACAGAGTTGTGGCTGTGTGTTTGCCAGCTGGACAATCGCCTCGACCAGGGGCTCGATGGAATTCAGGTTCCACAGGGTTCCGATAAACGCGAGTCGGAATCGGTCCGTGCCGTTGCCGAAGTCCTGTTTCGCGGGCGGAGTGGCTGACTGTGGGAAGTCTGCGGGATCGAAGCCATTGTAGATGTAAGTGGACCGTGCCCGACTTCCGCAGGCGGCGGCGGTGTTCGCGACCGATTTCGCGCTCGAGGGAGTCGTGGCGAGCAGTACGTCTGCCGCCCGCACAGCGCGATTTTGCTGGCGCGTCTGCATCCAGTTCGCGAAGCGTCCCTGCTGTTTGTTCTCCCAATAGGCATTGCTGATGGACCATTCATCGCGGTAGTCGAGCACCAATGGCAGGCCCGTCTGGCGGGCGAGTCGCGCTCCCAGCAGGAGTGACGAGAACGGTGGTCCAGTCGCAATGATCACATCATG
>JAGQQB010000569.1 GCA_020426425.1 Planctomycetaceae bacterium
TTTCGGTCCTTCTGATTTGTTTCGGATTTCGAAATTCGGATTTCGTGCTTCTTCGTCCCGCACCTTGTCTATAGTTCTACGTCCCCCACCGGAGTTCGTGAGTGCCCACTCCCGATGTGATGACACTCGATGAGTTGCTGGAAGAATTCGAGCATCTGCCCGACTGGGAAGATCGCTGCGATTTTCTGATCGATCTCGGTATGGAGTTGCCCAAGCTCGCGGACGCGGAGAAATGTGAACCGAACCGGGTGCATGGTTGTCAAAGCATGGTGTGGCTCGTCACGGATCTCGATACCTCTGGTGCCGAACCGGTGTTGCGGGTTCGTGCCCAAAGTGATGCGATGATCGTCAACGGTCTGATCGCCATCCTGCTCGCGATCTACGACAACAAGACCCCGCGTGAGGTGCTTGACGCCGACGCCCCGGCACTGTTCAAACAACTCGAACTTGATCGACATCTGAGTTCCGCCCGCAAGAATGGCCTTGCTGGCATGGTGCAGCGCCTTCGGCAGTTGGCGGCAGAAACGCTCGTCGACCTCGAAGGTCAATCTGGGACTGACAACTGAAGACTGTGAACTGAAAGCTCAACGCCGCCTGTGCTCTCCATCCGCAACCAGTTTCCGATCTTCAATCAAATCCTGTCCAAAGGTCAGCCGGTCACGTTTCTGGACACGGCGGCATCGGCACAGAAGCCGCGGTCGGTCATCGAGCGGGAGGCTGAAGTCGCGGAGCGGTTCTACGCCAATGCTTATCGCGGGGTCTACCGGTTTGGTGCACTCGTCGATGAGGAACTGGAAGCCTCGCGCGAGGCGGTGCGGCAGTTCATTGGGGCGGCGTCGACTGAGGAGATCGCGTTCACCGCCGGGGCAACCATGTCGCTGAATATGATTGCGCATGGCTGGGGCAACCGGCACTTGCAGCCCGGTGATGAGATTCTGTTGAGCGTACTCGAACACCATGCCAACTTCGTTCCGTGGCAACAGGTGGCTCAGCGGACGGGCGCGATGCTGCGGTTCATCCCGCTCACGGCTACTGGCGAACTGGATTTGTCCGATCCCACGCTGTTCAACGAGCGAACGAAGGTCGTCACCGTAACCGGCATGTCGAACGTGCTCGGGACACAACCACCGCTGGATGAACTGAGCCGCAAGACACACGATGTCGGTGCTGTGCTGGTCGTTGACGCCGCGCAAAGCCTGCCGCATGGTCCGGTCGATGTGAGCGCCACCGGCATCGATTTTCTGGCGTTCTCAGGCCACAAGGTCTACGGTCCGACAGGGGTGGGAGCCATGTATGGTCGCCGCGAGTTGCTCGAAGCGATGGAGCCGCTGCTATTTGGCGGGCACATGATCGATCAAGTCCATCTCGATCATTCCACCTGGGCTGCACCCCCAGCGCGGTTCGAAGCAGGCACCTTACCGATTCTGCAGGCGATTGCCTTGCGACCAGCAATCGAACTGGTGCAGTCGCTCGGGGCGATGGCGATTCACGAACACGAACTCGCCCTGACACAAGCCGCACATGCCGCTCTGGCCGAGATTCCTGGCGTTACCATTTATGGTCCTGCGCCAGAGCAGAAAGGGGCGATCGTCAGTTTCACAATGCAGGGTGCCGCCGCCGAAGACATCGCCCATCTGCTCGACCGCAAAGGGGTTTTCGTCCGCCACGGTCATCACTGCACAATGCCCTTGCACAACTGGCTGCAAGTCCCAGCCACAGTCCGTGCCAGCTTTGGTGTTTATAACACGCTGGAGGACGTCGAGCGGCTGGCTGATGCACTACGGTATGTGCGCGAACGCCTGAAACTCGATTGACGTTCGGCGCCAGGCCGATGCCGCTTGGACGACTTTCCGACCCAAGACGGTTTCGCCTGTGTTGAGGCAAGAGCGGCTATTCGCAGCCGTTCCAGCAGAGAATCGGATTCCGCGCTGCCGAGACTTCGTCGGGGCGGCGAATGGGGGTTGTGTGGGGAGCTTCGTGGAGGAAATCGGGATCTTCACCAGCGATGGTCAACAGCGCGTCGACAAAGGCGTCGAGAGTTTCGAGTGACTCAGTTTCGGTTGGCTCCATCATCATCGCTTCAGCCACCACGAGCGGGAAGTAGACGGTGGGGGCGTGGAAGCCGTAATCGAGCAAACGCTTGGCAATGTCCATCGCCGTGATCCCGCGTTCTTCCTTAAGTTGGCGGGCTGAGGCGACAAACTCGTGCATGCAGTGCTCGCCGTTGGGGACTGGCAGCACATCCT
>JAGQQB010000570.1 GCA_020426425.1 Planctomycetaceae bacterium
AGTCCAGAATGTCAGGATGCCAGTCCTTGAGTGACTGCATCTTGGCAGCACGCCGAGTCTTTCCACCCGACTTCACCACAGCAGCAATCTGATCGTACACCCGCATGAAGGAGAGCGGACCCGACGGTGTTCCACCGCCGGAGAGTTTCTCGCGCGAGCCGCGAATCGTTGAGAGGTCGGTTCCGGTGCCAGAACCAAACTTGAAGAGCATGGCCTCGCTGGTGGCGAGCCGCATGATGTCTTCCATGTTGTCATCGACGGACTGGATGAAGCATGCCGATGCCTGTGGGTACTCGTAAGGAGTCGTCGGCCGCTTGACCATCTTCGACTGGGCGTCCCAGTAGTAGTTCCCCTGCGAACCCTTCACGCCATACTGGTGATAGAGGCCGACATTGAACCAGACGGGTGAGTTGAAGGCCCCGTGCTGATGCAGGCAGAGCCACGCGAGTTCACGATAGAAGGTTTCGCCATCTTCAGGTGAGGCGAAGTAGCCATCCTGCACTCCCCAGTCGGCAATCGTACGGGCGACCCGATGGATCACCTGTCGCACGCTCTTTTCACGTTCGGGCGTTCCCGGTTCACCGTAGAAGTATTTCGAGACAACGACGTTGGTGGCCAGTGGCGACCATGCCTTGGGGATCTCGCAGTCCTTCTGCTCGAACAGAACGCCACCGTTTTCATCTTTGATCTGAGCCGTTCGCAGTTCCCATTCCACGGTGCTGAATGGATCGGTTCCCGCCGGACAGAAGTGGGGCTCGCACTGCAAAGGGGCCGCTGAGCCGAGAGACATCGTCTGATTCACGTTCATTCCCTGTGTTGAGTGCATCATGCACTGTCCTGTTGAAGAGTGTTCGTCCAATGAAGGAGGATTCACATCGAATCCACCTGGCGAGGATCACACATTTCGAAGCGCGCAGCACGAACCCTAAGTGACATTGTGTACACTGGAAACCCGTTCAGAGAGTATATCGGGTCAAAGAGTGGTTCGAGAACTGAAATTCTGACTGGAATTCACGAGAACTGCACAATCTGTTGTGCAACGCCCGTCTGCAACCTCTAGATGTTGTGAACATCGCGTGGCGGGCACTATACGTTGTCCCCCGCCGCTGTCAATCGCCACTCCTGCAGAATCTGCCGGTTGTGCCGATCGCATCGCCCAAAGATCGCATGTGATTTGGGTTAACGACTTCGGAAAATTTCGGGAGTCGACGGAGGGCGTTGCGGCGGCTTACGGTGGTCAGATTGAAGCCGCTGGTGTCATGCGTTGGATTGCTGTAGGAAGACTCAATGTCTCTGGGGCGTCCCACCGCATCCTGCATGCAGTCAGTCGGCAACAGCGATCCATTGCGTCGCTGCCCCATGGCGTCCTGGTGTTGATCAACTCCGCTCGGTGAATCGAAGGAGTCTTGCCCGGATGTACTTCGGAAGGCGGCCCCATTCCATGCGGACGCTTCAATCTTTACCTATGGAGCCGCTAGACTGTGACCCACTCCAGCCGTGCGTGGCTGCCGTAATCCTCCACACCGCACCAGATCGACACCTCATGGCCGACCAAACCGCTTCGCAACGCAAGGGACTGACGACCGTCCAGTGGCTCATCTGCATCATGGCCGCAATCGGCTTCGCATTCGACATTTACGAACTGCTGATGCTGCCGCTCATCCTGCGGCCGGCGCTGCTGGAGCTCTCTGGCGTGACGCCGACCGATCCGGCGTTTGCCATGTGGCGCGGCATTCTATTCTTCGTGCCGGCGTTCATCGGCGGCTTGTTCGGTCTGTGGGGCGGCTATCTGACCGATCGCCTCGGGCGTCGCCGTGTGCTTACCTGGAGCATTTTGCTCTACGCGTGCTCGGCCTTCGCCGCAGGATTGTCGACCAATATTTACATGCTGCTGTTCTTCCGCTGCACCACGTTCATCGGCGTGTGCGTGGAGTTCGTGGCGGCCGTCGCCTGGCTCGCCGAACTTTTTCCCGAGCGGAACCAGCGCGAACGCGTGCTCGGTTACACGCAGTTCTTCTCGTCGCTCGGCGGGCTGATGGTCGCCTACGTCAACCACTGGCTTGTCGCCAACGCCAGTCGATTGCCAGCCGACTGGCTGTCGTTTCTGGGAGAAGTCGATCCGGCCAACCTGCCATGGCGCTACACGCTGATGTCGGGCCTTATACCGGCCGTCCCGCTGATCGTGATTCGGCCCTTCCTGCCCGAGTCCCCCGCGTGGCAGGCCCGTAAAGCGGCCG
>JAGQQB010000571.1 GCA_020426425.1 Planctomycetaceae bacterium
GGCATCATCTGCGGCCGCGACAATTCCCCAGGCATCAATTCCCGGCACATGCGGGAACTTGTGCACGATGCCAGGGTGCCCCTGAGTCGCCAGTGCGTCCTTGTAGTTAAGCGACGACGCTCGTACCTGAATCGTCACTTCATCCGGCGGGAGTTCGCGCGTCGCCCGGGTGGTGAAGGACGCAGTCACCTGGTCGTGGTGTTTTTCGACGAGCAGACAGCGAAATCGATCTGGCAACATGACAGGCAGACTCCCAACGAATCTGGCAAGGTTCAACAAGCCCAACGTGCAGTGGTAGTTTACCTGCTGCAGCCGCCAGCTGTCAGGTGCCAGCGGACGCCCTTACCCCTGTTGACTCTGCTTGACTCGTTTTCTCGGGGCGGTCCAGGTTGCATTGCAGCAGTTCAGGGATGCAGGGCGTGGAATTCGTTGCAAGTTGCTGCCATTCTGGTCGACGCAATGTTCCCGTCCGTTCTTGGTTCTCACGGAGGCACTGAGCCACAGAGGTTTGATCTGATCCCAACATCGTGAGGCGACCGGACCGCCCTATCGCCGATCGAAATGCCGGTCTCGCGCACCAGCCTCTCCGTGGCTTGGTGACTCAGTGAGATAATCAATCCTGTGCGAAGTGGCAGCCGGCTGCGCTCGATACAGGTGAACGTTCACATCGGCTCGATAAATCTGCACGCATCCCTGCAATCCTGGTCACCGGCCGTACAGGATCGGTAGTTCCCAGGGGCTTTGAGTGACATGCGAGAATCTCGCGAGTTGAGCGAATTTCGTTGATCCGCCAAACACAAGCTACCGTTCCTGTCTGGAATCTCATTTGTTACGTTGGCCGCTGTATGCAGTGACCGTTCCCACCAACAACATCGAAAGGCGCCCCATGATCACGACTACGACCAACAACATCGAAGGCCGTCGGATTGTGCAATACCTGGGCATTGTGACCGGCGAGGCGATCCTGGGGGCGAACTTGTTCAAAGACTTGTTCGCTGGGATCAGGGACCTGGTCGGTGGTCGCTCGGCCACGTATGAACGCGAACTGCAAAAGGCTCGGGACATCGCCCTCGACGAACTGGAAGAACGAGCGCACGCTCTGGGGGCCAACGCGATTGTCGCGGTCGATCTCGACTACGAAGTTCTCGGTCAGGCGAACGGTATGCTGATGGTTTCTGCCAGCGGAACCGCAGTCGTCGTCGAGTGAAGCTGGCTCGTCAGGATTCCTTTCTCAACGGGCTGTCAGGGACGGTGCGTCTGTTGCACCCGACCTCGGGGATCCGTGTCTGCTTCATCTTGCACACACCAACAGCGCGAGCTACGCTTTCTAATCAATGGCCTTCGATGTGTTTGATTTAGGAAGCGTCCGATGTTGCGGTTCATGTTGGGAGATACGGATCGCTATTGCGATGGGGCCTCGCGGAGGTCGTTCTTGCAGTTAGGACTGGCGGGGCTCGGATCGCTTTCGGCTGGCCAGTTCTTGCAGCTTAAGGCCCAGGCAGGACTGGCGGAACAGAGGGATACGTCACTGATCCTCATCTGGCTCGATGGGGGGCCGAGCCAGCATGACACCTATGACCCCAAGCCGAAAGCGCCGTCAGAATACCGAGGGCTGTGGCATCACATTTCTTCGAACGTGCCCGGCATCGAGCTCACCGAGATGTTCCCACTTCAAGCGCGCGTGGCGGACAAGTTTTCACTCATCCGGTCGATGCATCATGACTCTGGGGACCACTTCACTGGCGGCCATTGGATGTTGACCGGCCGGGGCGGCGTGAGTGGGGCGAACAACTCCCCACGATCACCTTTCTTTGGCAGCATCGCGACCAAACTGACTGGAGCCCGTAAACCGGGAATGCCGGCTTATGTCGGTGTCCCCTACGGAATGAGTATTGGACTGCGACCTGGTTATTTCGGAGGCAACTTCCTCGGTGGCGAGTACGATCCTTTTGAGACCGGTGGCGATCCCAACAGTGAGCGTTTCCAGGTGCAGAACCTGTCGCCGGTTGCCCAACTCCCCGCTGATCGATTGGAGAACCGGCGCGCATTGAATCAGGATCTGGATCGGTTGTGTCATCTCCGTGATTCCGAGCCAGAGGCGATTGCACTGTCGGCGTTTGATCAACAGGCGTTTGATCTGGTGACTGGCTCTGCGGCCCGGTCAGCATTCTCCCTGGATGATGAAGCCGACGCTCTGCGTGACAGCTATGGTCGCAATTCGTGGGGACAGAGT
>JAGQQB010000572.1 GCA_020426425.1 Planctomycetaceae bacterium
CATGGGGTCGCTGGTGAAGCAGGGAGTGATCAGCAGCACGTGGCGACCGATGTTTGTGGTCGGCGCGCTGCCAGCGCTGCTGGCGCTGGTGATTCGTTATCGTCTGCGCGAGCCGGAGCAATGGCAGCAGGCATCGCTGGATAATGCTGCCTCGAAGCAACTGGGATCCTACAGTGCTCTCTTCAGTAATCCGACACTCCGGAAGAATGCCTTCATCGGTTTGACGCTCGCGTTTGCGGGAGTGGTCGGGCTGTGGGGCATTGTCTTCTTTTCGATGGACCTGCTGGGCAACATCGTTGATCGCACGATGACCGCTGAAGGGGCGGATCCCACAGAAATCAAAGCGGCGGTGGCGAAGTGGAAAGGGACGGCTTCGTTCTGGTTGAACATTGGTGCGGCTGCGGGGATGTTTGGCTTTGGCCTGTTGACGCAGCGCATCGGCCGCCGACCAGCGTTTGCCATCAGTTTCATCGCTGCCGGCGCAACGACGATTGGCGTGTTCCAGTCGCTGCAGCGCCCCGAGCAGGTGTACTACATGTTCCCCATCATGGGCTTCTGCATGCTCTCTCTGTTCGCAGGTTACGCGATCTATTTCCCCGAACTGTTTCCGACCTACCTGCGCAGTACGGGGACCAGTTTCTGTTACAATGTTGGTCGATTCGTGGCCGCCGCCGGTCCGGCGCTTTTGGGGTTGCTGACCGGGAAAGTCTTTGCCGATCATCCCGAGCCGCTCCGCATGGCGGGGTTGTCGATGTGCAGCATCTTCCTGCTCGGACTGCTGGTGCTGCCGTTCGCGCCGGAAACAAAGGATCGCCCGTTGCCGGAATAATGAGTTCGCGGTCAACAGGCCACAGCAAGCTTGATTCGTCGACGAACACAAACACCCAACCGCATTCCCTCGTGGCTCAAGTGAAGTGAGTTTATCATGCCTCGCCCCATTGCTTCGCTGCTCGTCCTGACGCTGATAACAATCTGCGGCCCCGCACTCGCGCAGCCCGGCAAGAAGCCGATCGGTCCCAAGACGCCCGATGTCGCCGCGATCAAAACGCTCGATACCGAGGCGGAGCAACTCGAAGCGGACTTCCTGCAGTCACTCACCAAGCTCGCTACGTCGTACGAAGAAGCGGGCGACAAGGACAAAGCCAAGGCGATGCTGCAGGCCATCCTCAAGATGCGGCCTGACGCCGATCTGGTCAAAGACAAGATCAAGCAACTCGACGAATCTGTCTTTACCGACCGCCAGCAGCTCTTCGACTACGACACCAGTCGCGGTTGGATCTCGACCGGCATTCTGGTGGAGAAAGGAGCCGAAGTCCGTCTGGAAGCGACTGGCAACTACAAGCTCATCGTCAATGACGAACTCGGCCCGGAGGGCTATCACAGCGAAAGTGGCAAGGGCGAAGACTTCTTTGATGGAGCGCCGACGGGCGCGCTGATTGCTGTCATCGTCCCTGCAAGTGCCGTCACTGGCGGACGACCACAACGCGGCAAAGACGGCCCGCAACCCTTCCTCGTCGGCACGCAAAAACAGTTCAAACCGCAAGAGAGCGGCCTGCTCGTCGTCCGTGTGAACTCCCCCGCAAACGCCAAGTGCGTCGGCCGACTCAAGCTACGGATCAGCGGCAATATCGCGATCGCTGGCAAGTAAGTGCATCGCCGTGAATGACAGGGATGGATAGAACGCTGCCACCGGAAACGCATCGGCCCAAGACATTGACTCCCCAACGAGATGACGTGTTCTGGTCAATTCCGTGGAGGCGGCAGGGGTGGCTGATTGCCGCAATGCTGTTGGGAACTTGCGTCAGGGGGGTGCTGCTATGGCAATACAGCGCGAGTTCTTTGTCGGAGCTGTATCGGGCCGATCATGCATTCTACCGCCAATGGGGACTCGCGATTTCCCAAGGCGTCTGGTCACCCGGACATGTATTTGAGCAGGGTCCGCTTTACGCCTACATTCTGGGCGGGTTCTACGCACTGCTTGGCAAACAGGATCTGTTTCTGCTGGCCTGTCAGATGTTGGCGGGGCTGAGCACAGTATGGCTCGTTGATCAGATTGGACGCGTTGTCTTCGACGAATGGACCGCGCGTATCGCTGCATTCGTGACGGCTATTTGCGCCCCGCTCGTCTTCTTTGAAGGGCTGGTCATGAAGACGTGGCTGACGCCGCTGCTGTCGACGCTCATCGTCTGGCTGCTCATTACACCCTCCATCCGCAACTGCAACTGG
>JAGQQB010000573.1 GCA_020426425.1 Planctomycetaceae bacterium
CGTCAATCTGCAGACCGGACACCCGATTGCCATTGGCCAGCGTGACCACGGGCATGGTCGTGTCGTTGAGATTGCTAAGGAGCGCCCGGGTGCGGTCAGCACCAGCGGCGAAGGTTTGCACGGTGGCTCCGGCTGGCAGTGCGGTGCCGGGTGGCAGCAGCGTGACCGTGGAATCTCCAGCCAACAGAACTGGGGTCGACTGACCCGGCAAGAGGAATTCGCCTTCGGAACTCAGGAAGGTCAACGCTCCGGACCCATCGCCGTAGAGTTGTTGTCCATCCAGCAGCGTGATCGGCGTGCCGACGTTGGCGGCCGTTCCGTTGGTCAACTGTCGCACGAGGACGACCCCGTAATTCGCTCGATCTGCGGCGGAGAGCGCCATGTAGTCGGCCGTCGAGGCGAATTGACCGGAACCAGTCGTGCCGCCGTTCGGATTGATGACGGCCAGATTCAGCGCGCCACCGGTCTTGAAGTTCGTGTACGGCGTGACCGTCGTCTTGCTGTCGACGCTGACAGGAATCCGGTACTGACGCAGCACACTGGCGGTCAGGTTGCTGCAGGTGGAGTTGCGACGGAACCATTGCGATGGTTTGCCATCGGGAATGGTCAGTTCCATGTTCATGGAGTAGTTAGCACCGAAGACCGGGTCGGTCGTGAGCAGTCCGTTGACCCAGAAGTCTTCCGTCACCTGTGCCTGCGTGCGGACGGAAAGCCCGGCACCATCGCGAGCGTCATCGGCTCCATTCAGGTAGTAACCACCCACACCAAGATCAACGCCGTAGCGGGCGAGCAGCGGCATGGGGAGCGAGTATTCAAAGTCGTAACGCTGATAGGCGTGCTCGACTGTCCGGGTCGAGTTGTAGCCAATGGTCGTCCCGGACAGCACCGGATTCATGATGTCGTTGCTTGTGCCAACGTAGGTGTTCGCATCGCCAATAGGGAGCGCGAAGTTAAACCGCAGGCTGCCGTAACGGCCCAACGATTCGAAACTGCCGCCGAGTTGGTGGTAGTTGCCATAGTGCGCGTTGTCGAAGTCCCACCAGAAGGAGGCCCCGTACACCCGGTCTTCCTCACCGACGTACACGCGGCGACCGAGACCGACGCTACCGGCGACGTTACTGTTGTCGGTCAGATGTACGCGCGGATTCACCCACCATAGCGACGAACCACTCTCAATGCTGATCGGTACGAAGGCGTTGAGTGTTGTGTAACTTTCCGGGACGCCCGCGACATCGAAGTCGGTGCGACCGACCCGCCACAAGATGCGGTCCAGTGGCGTGGTACACGCAAAGCCGACGCACGGGTCGTTGTAGCTCTGGATGGGGCGGCCACCATCGAACAGCATGTTCGCGTCGACCGCGCCCCCTGGGGGCGGATACCCGGTGCCGTAGGCGGGAGCATCCAGAATGCTGCCAGAGTAGGCATCGCCAACGACGGCGGCGCCCTCCCCGTCATCCTCGATCACATACGGTTGACTGCTGTCGACCGGAGGATTCGAAGGCTCTTGACTCCACACCGGACTTGTCGCAAAGGCACAAGCTGTGAGTGCTGCCAGCCAGTTCTTCCATGTTTTCTTCATCGATTGCCCCAGCATCCTGCTGATTCAACGGCTGCGGTCTGCATCAGATGTCCCGGAACTCGGCAATTTGCATCGTTCTGGTAGTCTGCGGAAATCGGACCATGGAGTCCGAACGTAACGGTCCTGCCGGGAACGGCAGTTACTCTCAAGAATCGTCCACTGCAGCGACGGGAGTTGAGTGGAAATGCTGACTGGGTAAGATTTGCGGATTATTCCTGCTGTAGGGGTTTTATGGATTGTTGACATAACCAATTTGAGAATTGGGGATTACGTCCCCTGTTCAGACTTGAGGAGTTCTTGGCGGATTTGCTGGAATATCTCGGACGCTTCTAGACTCTGTAGAAGTGTGCGGGCAAATACCTGCCCAAGACAAACAATCCGGGACCAATGTGGGTCCCAGAACATTCCGAGTTGGGGGATCCCTGAAATGAAGAAGTTGACTGCACTGTTCACTGTTGCCTGCCTCGCCTGCTACGTGGTTGGCTGTGCTCCTGAAGCTCCAGCACCGGCTCCTGCTCCAGCTGCCAACGGCGGCGGTGATCACAGCGATCACGATCACGGCGGAAGCGGTGAAACCGCACCCGAAGGCGAAGGTGGCGATGCTGCGGTTGCTCCCGAAGGCGACGGTGGTGAAACTCCTG
>JAGQQB010000574.1 GCA_020426425.1 Planctomycetaceae bacterium
GAGGTTGAAACTGACGCTGTGGGGAGACAAGCACTGGCATAGCCAGTGGCACCCGGCGTTCTAAAGTCGCGAACCAACGTACCGGGGTAAACGGACGACAGTTGCAACCGATCGTCCCCAAGGAAAAGGCACCCTCCAAGCCGACGCTTGGATAATGCGTCCGCCTTGCCAAGGATCGTGACCGGTAACCACCGATCAGATGCTTGCAAGTCGAGGCACACGGGCATCGAGACATTTGTTGCGGCGCTAAACGTCTGTACCGCCGCCCGGGCCAGTCGTCTCAAACTCAGGGTTTCCACTGGAATTCAGTTCAATGACGGCAGGTTGCATGCCATCGCTGGTGACCTCGACAGTCACGCCTGATGCCGCCGGATCGCGGTAGGAGAGGGGGACGATCAACTTGTATCGCACCCGGAACTGGCTGGCCTCTTCCTCGTTGAAGTCCTTGGGAAGTGCCCCCACAACTTCTCGTTTTTGGATTCCCACCTGATACTTACCCGCAGGGATGCCATCTTCGGAGCCATAGGTTCCAATCGTGAATTCTCCTTGAGCATTCGTGGTAGCGAATGAGGGGCGTTGAAATGTGGCGTCCGCGACCTCCACTGGCACGAAGGAGACCGACGCTCCCTCAAGCGGCTCGCCGTTCAGGGTGACTCTCCCTGTCGCCTGTACGAGTGAAGGGCGTCCATCTCCACCGCATCCCAATAGCACCGAACAGGTGAAGATCGCGAGATAGATTCTGACCAGTCGCAGCATGATCTGAGTGGATTTCATCGTGATGGGGTAATCAACACGGCCATCCCGGTCGCGAAGCAACCGAGATGACCATTGAGGCCGAAGGGCCGCAGTCGGCGACGGTCTGTTTCCAGGCCGAGTCATCGTTCCGCGTCCATGGAATTGGGCAAGGTTTCATTGCCGTTCGAATCCGGTGATCCTGCCAAGGCGGCCGTTGTCCGTGGACCTGAAGCGGAGGCTAGAATTCGCCAATCGTACGCCCATCGTTGGGCTGGTATAGGTTTTGGTAGAGGTAATCGCCCGTTGTATCACTGATCGTCGGGCTGGTCTGGATGTTCTCACTGACGAAACGTACGGAACCATCGAACAGCAGGAAGTGGACTCCTCCTACGTGGGGGCTGGCCGATGCAACGTATGCATGAGTCGAACCGCCGCTCAAGCAGTTTGAACTGATAGTTCCATCAAACGCCGTGTTGATAGGGCGATGCGGGCCAACAATTGTGGTTCGGGCAAAGCAAATTCGTCCAGCGCCCCAAACACCGCCGACGTGTGGGAATGGCGATTTCATAAGGGCTTTCTCACCCATAAGGATCGTGTTGGTGGTCCCATCGAGGATGTCCGGAATGCTCAGTGGCGTGATTGGCGAACTTCCCGTAGGAAACGCAACGCCGTTGATGCCATACATCATGACGCCCATCTTGCGCTGATATGGATTGATCCAGCCGCCGTCTGCTGATGGGCAGACATACGCAGGGATTCGGGTGGTGAAGAGTGCTTCTGGAGTTCCTGCGGTCGCTGAGGTGTAATCCGTCGTCGACGTCATGTTGGTCGAGCTTTGAGGGATCAGATCTTGTTGTCCCACGCCCAGTTGATTGTACAGCGGCGCCTGATCAATAAACGGCAGGATCATGGAGGCGAATGACCAACTTCGGTCCCGGTCCTGACTGACTGTGCCCACTGGACCGGCCACCTGATACGGCGGAAACACACGGTGCGTATCGTGGTAGTTGTGCATGGCCAAGCCCAACTGCTTCATGTTGTTCTTACACTGGCTGCGACGGGCCGCCTCGCGGGCCTGCTGGACGGCAGGGAGCAGCAGGGCGATCAGAATGGCGATGATGGCGATAACCACCAGCAATTCAATTAACGTGAATCCGCGAGTGCGGGACTTGTTGTGCTTCTGAAACATGGAATACCTCATTATGAGAAGAGTAAGACTGTTCTAAGGAGAGCAGCTCTACTTGGCGTCGAGATCAAAATTGATGGTGTTTTTCCCCGCATCGACATCAGCGGTTAACGCACCATCTGCCAGATACTTGTCTGGCACCTGTTCTGGCTCCCCAGGCACCCATTCGCCTTCATCATTGCCAGATGGAGCCATTGAGTGTCCATCAGTTTCGGTGGAGATGTAGACGTTGTGCTTGCCGACCTTGGCTCCCTTGAGCTCCAGCGTGTACTGCAAGGTGTACATTCCCT
>JAGQQB010000575.1 GCA_020426425.1 Planctomycetaceae bacterium
GCATGTTGACCATGAAGGAGTTATTCTCGGCATAGTTATTGGCACGATAGCTGTCGATGTTGACGTCGATGGCGACCAACGCTTCGGTCTGATCGATGACGAGCGATCCGCCCCCCTTAAGCGGCACACGGCGGCTCTGAATGCGGTCGATCTCTTCCTCGATGCGGTACTTCGTGAACAGCGGTTCCTTGCCCTGATACAGCTTAATGCGGTCGACATGCTTGGGCATGACGATCTCCATGAACTCACACGCCCGCTCATAGGCCGATTTCTCGTCGATCCAAATGGCGCTGATGTCGTTCGTATAGATGTCCCGGATGGTCCGGGTGATCATATCGCTTTCTTCATAGATGTCCGATGGGGTCGGTGACTTTTCGAGACGGCGAACGATCGTCTTCCACAGTCGCGACAGGTAGTGCATGTCGCGCTGCAGATCCTGGTCGGATCGATCAACCCCGGCAGTACGAATAATGAAGCCCAGACCTTCGGGCGGTTCCATGTCCCGCAAGGTACGACGCAGCCTGCGGCGGACATCGTCGTCGGCAATCTTGCGACTCACACCGACGCGATTCAGCCCAGGCATGAGCACCAGGTAGCGGCCCGGAATTGAGATATAGGTAGAGAGCGTTGGCCCTTTGTTGCCGATCCCTTCCTTGATCACCTGCACGAGCACTTCGCTGCCGCGCTGGAAGATCTCCTGGATGGGCGGCTTGCTGCGCGAGGTCCGGTCGTTGAGTTTGCTGTTGCGACCATGCTCAACCTCGCGGCGTTCCTTCTCGGAGAGCAGATGCTTGTAGTATTGATACTCGACATCGCTGACGTGCAGAAAGCCGTTGCGACCAACGCCGAAGTCGACGAACACCGCCTGAATACTCGGCTCGATGTTGACGACGCGGCCCTTGTAAACGTTGCCAACATAACTCTCGATGCTGGTCCGCTCGACGTACAGCTCTTCGAGTACACCATCCTCAATGATGGCGATGCGGCTTTCCTCCGGCTGGAGGACATTGATGAGAACTTCTTTTTCCATGTTTTCCCTCTTCGTCGTTGGGACGAACAGGGATACAGCGCTCACGCGATTCAACATTCAAGAATTGCACTGCCTTCGCAGCGCGGTCCAGATCGCCATCCGACATGACTCCTGTCGGTGGCGTGTTCCCGAATGACAATCCAACGCCTGTTGGCGAATCTCAGCGGACTGATGAATGGACCGTTTCCCTGGGAACAATCAGTTGGTGAGCCGGGTAACCTCGCCAGTTGGCCGCCGCAACGCAGATCACTTGGAGACTGAGTCTGTAAGTGATCAGGCAGTGCCGGAGCCACACGCATACATCCGGCATGTTCATCCGCCTCAGGAAAAATCCCTGACAGAGAACACGACCGTATGACCAGTGGCGTCAAGCGAGGACGCACCCTATGTATCCTGTTCGACAAGTCGAAATGTGTTTCCATTTCCTGGAGACGAAACCGATCGCCACCAGATTGGTGATTCCCCAAGGGGGACCACCTGTGTTTCCAATGTGTGGTCACCAGCATTCGTGAACGAGAACCCCCTGTTCTCCGACCACGGTGCTGACCGGACAATCCGGTCAGTCGTGCAGAAGTGACGCTAATGACTCTGGGCAAGGGCGGGAGCGCCCTCTTCGGATTCGAGCAACCGATCATGCTCCTTCTTGAGAAACAAATCGATGTCTCGGGCTGTTTCAAATGTCCGGACCCGACTGAAAATCGACTCCGCCTCTTCAATCGTCAGGCGACGAATCATGTCTTTCAACGTCGGAACCGCGTGCGGCGTGACGCTAATCTGCCGGATCCCCATTCCCAACAGAAGTGGAAGATACTTCGGATCGGAACTCATCTGACCGCAGACCGTGACAGGAATCTGCGCCTGTTCCGCTCCAGCAATGACCTTGAGGATGAGCAGCAGCACCGCCGGATCGGCCGCGTTGTAGTATTTGGCCACCAACGGGTCGGTCCGGTCCGCAGCCAAAGTATACTGGATCAAATCGTTCGTGCCGATAGAAAAGAAGTCGACTTCTTTCGCAAATTCATCGGCTCGGATGGCGACTGACGGAACTTCAACCATCATCCCGACTTGCACATTCGGATTGTAGTCGACCCCGGCCTCGTCGAGGTCTTCCATCACATCCCGCAGGATCATTTTCGCCTGTCGCAACTCCGGCAACGATGAGATCAGCGGAAACATCAAC
>JAGQQB010000576.1 GCA_020426425.1 Planctomycetaceae bacterium
TGATCGTCTCCAGTCGGTAGTAGTCGCGACGAATCATGCGCGCGCGCCACCAGCCCGTTGCGATCCGTTCCGGTCCTACGCACAAGCCAACCTCGGTGTGCTGGTTCCTCCATGTCAGCGAACAGGGAGTTCCTGTTTGAGGATCGAGCCGCACCTGGACCGGCAGCGGGACTTGGAACACGCGCCAGGGACGCATGCCAGCGGGATCATGCTCCAGGGGAATCGCAGATTGCATTAGTTCCGCGTTCCACGGTTCGAACACTTCCGCCAGTTCTGGCTGTGCATCCGGGAGGAGTCGCCCTTGCGTCACCGCCTGGTCGCCCAGTCGACAGGTGAGCCGTTCAATGAGATGCAGGAACTCCCGCTGATTCTCCTGCGTGGTTTCGAACAAGGTCGTGCGACGGAGTACATCGGGGCGACAGGGGATCGCTTCCACCCACAGCGAGACGATCCCCGCTGGCAGTTCCATTCGTTCGAGCCGCAACGACAACAGCTCCCACAACGTTTCTCGACAGAGGCTGGGACGCAGCAGACGGACTTCCAGTTCCCCTCGCTGTTTGGATTCCGTCCGCCAGCCGACCTGGATGAGTTGCGTCACCCGTTGCCGCTCAGAGAGCAGCGTCAGCACCTGCTCCAACAACTGCTGGAGCGCTGCGGCGATTTCCTCCGGTTGAGAAAGCGGTTCTTCCCACGTCCATTGCGTGCGAACCGGTTCGGGAGGAAGCTCGGGAGTGAGGAGTTCCGGTGCTGTTCCGAGAGCCTGATCGATCCGCAACAACAATTCCTGACCAAACCGGGCTGGCAATGTGGATCGTGGCAGCGAGAGCAATTGCCCCACCTGTCGCAGTCCGCATTCCTCCAGCAGTGCGAGGGACTGCGGCGGTAATCGCAAGGCCCGGCAGGGGAGTTGGGCGACGGCATCGCGCAAGGCGTCGGTGGTGATCACCGGCCAGTCTGGTGCGGTGACAGGGGGATCGGAGCGTCGTCGCGGGCGGGGTGTCGCACGGCGTCGTGCAGTGGAGGCTGCGCGGCTTCGCGAATGGGATGCTGTGTGAGTACGCGGGGCTGTGCGGCATTGTGTTTGCACAACTCCCCAGGCCGCTCCCCAGGTCGGCGCGGCGGCGATGCGTACGCAGAATCCCTGTTGCTCAAACCAGTCCGCCACCGAGCGGCACAAGGTGGGGAGATCGCCGAAATGGATCACACAACCGGTGACATCGAGCCAGAGCGATTCCGGTTCCTCCGCTGGCTCCAGACCAGCGCGCGGAGTGAAGCGCTGACATTGCCATGCCAGCTCCCGCAGTTGAGTTTGATCGGCGACAGGCTCATGTTCGCCAAACCAGCCTGTCGGCAGCAATACGCGCGCTTCCGCCAACGGCAAGCCGGTCCGGATGCCCTGTTGCGTGGCTCGGGACGAACAGCGACGCACCTGGGGTAACCGATTCGTCAGCGGAGAATGCAACACCAGCGGGCGCCCTCTAAGCTCCGGTTGCTTGTGACACAAACGCTGGATGGGCCAGTTCGGAAACCAGACGCACAACACCTGTGACATGATCCAACTCCAACATCAGTTCACTTCCCGGCAACCCGTTCCGCTGTTTGAGAATCTGTGCCTGGACCCGACGTCGCGACCAGTGTCTGGCGGACTGCGGCTGGATCTGCACACGCAGGTCCGCCCAACTTGTTTCCTGCAATGCCGTCAGTTCTCTCAGTAACAGACACCGGGCTTGTCCCTGCTCGGTCGCCAATTGCAATCGGCGAAACGCGACCGGAGCAAGCCTCTCCACTCGGGCGAGGACAACATCGACACCCCGTGAACGGAGTCCCTGTTCGATGCTCCACAACGCGGCGGTTGGCTCGACGTTTCGCACAAACACCACTTGCGACAAATCCAAGCCCCACATGGCACAGGCGCGAGGCGAGATTTCTCCGACAGGATCAATCACCAGCCAGCGACCATTCCCCGGCAGCTGGGAGCGAACCGTGGCCACCGCCAGTTCCCAGGCCCCACTGCCCGTCTCGGCGGCCACCCACTCACTCAATGTCCCTGTACCCAAACCTCCTGGGGGCCAGACTGCCGCCGAATTCTTCTCTCCAGCCGTCCGCACTCCCCCCGACGCCTGCCGCAGCAAAGCCCGTAATTCCTGCAGCCGATCCACCTGAGCCATACAACTTGCCAGTTCGTGGACAGAAAATCACAAGTGTACACA
>JAGQQB010000577.1 GCA_020426425.1 Planctomycetaceae bacterium
GTGAGCCGCTGCAGCGTTTCCGCCAACGTGCGTGTTGTCGTCGGCTGGCCGGTGGCGATGTTCATCACCTCATGCGGCAACTCACCAGCGGCGGCGGCCAGATTTGCCCGCGCACAGTCACGTACATGCACGTAGTCCCGCACGCAGCCATCATCGCCCGCTTCCCGGCGGGCGTTCACACGAATTGAATCCCCCGCCAGCAGACGATTCAAAAAGATCGCCACCACCCCGGCTTCTCCGTGGGGATCCTGTCGCGGCCCGTACACATTGGCGTATCGCAGCACATTCACCTTGAGCCCGTGCTCTTTCTGATAGCACCGCAGGTAATTCTCAACGGAGAATTTCGCCGCCGCATACGGACTGAGCGGATTCGGCGGCGTCGATTCCGGTGCCTGGACCCCTTCTGGGATCTCGCCGTAGATCGCCCCTCCCGTGCTCGCGAACAGGAATCGTACGACGCCACATTCCACAGCCGCATCCAGTAGCGTGAGTGAGCCGATCACATTCACCTCGGCATCAAACACCGGCTGCTTCACACTGACCGCCACGCTCGCCTGCGCCGCCTGATGACTGATCACCTCAGGCTGGAACAAACGAATCGCCGCGAACACGCCCTCGCGGTCGCGGATATCGACTTCGAAGAACTCCGCCCCGTCCGGCACATTGGCGCGCTTGCCGGTGGCGAGATTGTCCAGCACGCCCACCGACCAGCCTTGTGTCAGCGCCTGTTCCGCAATGTGACTCCCAATGAATCCGGCGCCCCCGGTGATCAAAATCCGCATGGGTGAATAAGGATGTTGAAGTGATCGTCCCCCGGAGCCTGGCCTCGCAAGTTCAGGGGCAAGACAGATGCGCCTCGCAAAGGTATTTCAACGGGTGTGGGCGGCAATGTCGAGTCGCTCGACCCACTGCCACTAAAGAAATCACCCGCAAAGTTGCGAAGCCGCGAAGTTTTTCGACAGCGCAAACCAGCGACATCTTCGGGTCTCCGCGACTTCGCGTGAGACTCCCGCCCATCAAACTCGACCGGTCGGGAATCCAAACCACGATGGGTGGCCAGGATTTCACCGACTTTCGAGATGCACGTACACCGCGAACAGCCAATCGCAATCGCTCTCCTTGCCAACGTCCCGTCCAGCACTCAGAATACGCCCCTTGCGGTCAATAACCGAAATTGAAGTCTATTCCAGGGATTCATAGACATGCCCGTCCGGGGAGTTCGAGGAGCGATTACCGTTGATGCCAACACCTCCGCCGAGGTGCTCACCGCCACGCGCGAACTGCTGCAGGAAATCCTGCAGCGCAACGAACTGACCGACTTCTCAGAGATCGTCTCCGCCATTTTCACGACCACGCCTGATCTGACCGCCTGCTTCCCGGCCGAAGCGGCGCGGGAACTGGGGATGAGTCAGGTTCCGCTGTTGTGTGCCTCGGAAATCGCGGTCGCCTCGGGCATGCCGCGAGCCATCCGCATTCTGCTGCATGTGAACACCGACCGCACACAAGCGGATATGGTGCATGTCTACCTGCGAGACGCGAAGAAACTGCGGCCCGATGTCTCGAGCGCGCAGTGAGTCTTGCCCCCCAGTCGTCTCTCAACGCAGTGCGGGAAGTACATGGCCATGTCGACCCCCAGCGAAAACACGCACGACGCCACCAGCACCGACCCGGAATCCCCAGACGATGTCCCCGACGTCCGCGTCTACTTCCCGCATCACGAAGAATGGACCATCCACATCAAGCGGACCTGGGACAAGCAGTACTGCTACAGCAAGGCGCCAGGACAAGACTACTTTCACGGATTGCTGGCAGGTGAACTCTACATTCAAAGAGGAGATGAGAAGTACTGTCTGCAGTGCGCCCTGCGACTGGGCTATGTGACACTCGACCGCCTCTTCTGGCAGAACGCCCCGCGCCCTCCTCGCAAGATGCCGATGTGACTCACCCAACCGTCCACCACTCCGCCACGCTCATCCGAACCACGCACTCGATTGTCCCCCGACCACATCATTTCTCATGGCTGCCAAAGGAGAACCCAAACTGACCCCCATGCTGCAGCGGTACATGGAGGTAAAAGCGGAAACCCCCGGCACCACGCTGCTGTTCCGCATGGGGGACTTCTACGAACTCTTCTTTGAAGATGCCGAAGTCGCGGCCAAGATCCTCGGGATCACGCTCACCAGTCGCGACAAGAACTCGGCCAATCCGGT
>JAGQQB010000578.1 GCA_020426425.1 Planctomycetaceae bacterium
TCGGCCTGGGCTGGACCGGCTTCAATTGTGGAATTGGTTTCTCCCTTTCCTTCTTCTCAGCAGCAGGTGCTGGCTCGTCCCACCAGGCCGGCGTGTCGACGGGTTGTTCGCTCCAGCCCGATGGGAAATCGTCAGTACTGGCGAGGACAGCGATCGGAATGATCATCTCCTGTGGCGTCAGCCCTCCGTGATAGCCATTCTTCTTGATGCCGTAACGGACGCGCTCGCTCCATGGTGCTATCAAGCGGCTGCCCTTGGGCAGGACACGCGAGCCTTTGATGAGAAACTCGTCGTCCCCTGGGCTTCCAACTGCGCTGCGCCATCGCTCGCCGCCCGACATTTCATCTTTGAAGGCGCGCCCTTCCGCCTGGCAGTCCAGAACGTGACCATGATCGCTGATGAGTACGACCAGCCGGCGTGCGATCCTCGCTTCGTGCAGAAGAGCCGGGAGGACCTTAATTTCATCACGAGACCAGCGTGTGTCGATCTGTTCGCCTTTAAGCAGATGATCGTCGACGGCATTGACTACGACACCCACCACTCGTCGATGTGTCGATGCAATCTCTTTGCGGACTTCGGCAGCCAGCACAGAATCGTCTGACTCCTGCAGACCAGCTTTGTGAAACAGCACAGGCGGTGACCCGCTTCGCGAGCAAGCCAACAGAGCCGCGTGTTCCGCAAACCCGACCTTTTCATTGTCCTGCGTTCCCTGGCCGAGCTGCCCGCAGAGCAAACTCGTGCGAGAGTACTCGGTGACCGAGGGAATTGTGGCCACACCCGGGCGATTGAAGTTCCGATCGGGCTCCGAAATCGCAATCCATTCGTGCCGCGTGATGTCGGCCAGCAGTTCCCGACAAACAGCCACACTCATCCCGTCAATCACGATCACGAGCACAAGGCCCTGGGCGGCGAGTGGGGCGACGATTTTTTCCAACACCCGTTCAACAGGAATAATCTCGTCGCCCTTTGATCCAGCCGCAGTCCAGTCGGTCAGAAGCCTGGCAAACTGCTGGCTTTGACGTTCGCGAATCTCCCGCACCTGCGTGAAAAGTCGAGCATAGGCTTCAGAGAGCGTTCGGACCGGATCACCACTGCGAAGACTTAATCTGGCCCAATCGACAAATCCGCCATCGCGAAGTTGAGAGGTGGCGGCGTCGGCAAACGACATTGGTTCGGGCTGCTCAGCCTGCTGCTGCGTTCCCAGCCATCGCACCAGCCGTAAAGCCATGTCGACACGCTCAAGCCGCCGTGCTTCCTGAGCAGACTGGTCGTGTCGACCAACTTGCTGGCGTGTCTCGGTGAGGACTGACAGTTCATCCCATGAGCCGCGCTGAAGAACATCCGACAGCGTTTCGCCGACACGAGCCAGTCGCTGATCGAATCCCAGCGGCGACGTATCGCTGAGATGCGCCAGTGCATCGGCCTGGATGTCTCTCAGGATCTCATCCGCTCGCTGGACGGTCTGGCGATAGATCTTCAATTCGTTCGGCCGCAGTCCACGAACGACTTCAGTAGCGGCGGTGCTCCACCGCTGCATCTGCTCAACATCGGGAGACTTGCCACCAAGAAATCGCTCCTCCAGCTTTCCAGTGGCCTTTTCAAGCTTGCCGATCGCTGAAAGGTGATAGACCACTCTGGCAGCCAATCCAATCGGTACCGCGTCGGGGCGATCAAGCTGTTCAATGCAGTGCAGCAGCACCGAAGCGACGGGGCCGGCCTTGTCGGTAAGCCAATTCGTAGCGCCCTCGCGAAAAGCCTCAGGACAGCGACGGAAGCGACTCGTTGCATCGGCGTTGAGCGACCACTTCAACAGCGAGTTCAGATCCGGCACGTCCGCGTGAATTCCGACCGCCTGTTTCAACAGAATTGGCCAGACAGTTTCGGCATCGAGGAATCCACCCCGTGCCGCGGGGTAGCCTTCATTGGGGATCAGTTCCAGCAGCGATTCTGCGATCCACGAGTGTCTGGTCAGGCGTGGATCAACAGCGTGAGCGTCAAACAACGATCGAACGATCTGCCAGGGGTCAATCTGGAACAGTCGGCGTTTGGCCAATCGCAGCAGAACATCGTCGCCGAGATCGTGCTCTTCCAGATTAGTGATCAGCACTTTCGTGGTCTGTTCATCGGTCGGCTCCCGAAGCACGAGACGAAAGGACAGCGGGGAGTCGCACTGATGGATTGCGTAACCATGATCACCATCGCGTCGG
>JAGQQB010000057.1 GCA_020426425.1 Planctomycetaceae bacterium
CGAAGAACGTGATCATGCTGTTCATGGAAGGGGGGCCCGGGCACATGGATACGTTCGATCCCAAGCCAGAGCTGAGCCGACTTCACAAGCAGGAATCGAAGCTGGACGGGGGCCAGGAAACCGGCTTTAAGTTCTTTGTCGGCAGTCCGTTCTCGTTCCGCAAAGTCAGCGAGACCGGCATCGAGATGTGCGACCAATGGCAACATCTGGCGGATCCATACGTCGCTGATGAATTGTGCAACTTTCGCGGTTGTCAGGCGGAGTCGCTCAACCATCCGGAAGCCTTGTTCCATATGAACACTGGCAGTCGGCTTGGCGGCGATCCTGCGGTTGGCGCATGGGCGACTTATGGGCTTGGCACAGAGAATCAGAATCTGCCCGGCTACGTGGTGATGACGGAACTGGCGTTGCCCCAGGGAGGTCCCACCAACTGGAGCAACGGCTTCCTGCCGCCCTATTACCAGGGAACTCGGTTACGACCGGAAGGCTCACCACTGCTCGATCTTGCTGCACAGCCGAATAAGTCGCGGGAACATCAGCGCCGCGCACTTGATGAATTGGCGTGGTTGAATCAGCAGCATCTGGATCGTTCAGGGCAAGACGAGAAGCTCGCTGCCCGCATTGAAAGTTACGAACTTGCCTTTCGGATGCAGGCTGAAGTTCCAAACGTCATCGATCTGAATCAGGAAACCCAGCAGACGCAGCAGCTCTACGGGCTCGACGATCCCGACACTCAGACGTTCGGTCGCCAGTGCCTGATGGCCCGGCGACTAGTGGAAAACGGAGTCCGGTTCGTGCAGATCTTCAGCGGAGGCTGGGACAGCCACGATTATCTGGAACGGGGGCACACGGCCCGCATTAAGAGTGTTGACAAGCCGATCGCCGCCCTGATTCGCGATCTCAAACAACGCGACATGCTCCAGGACACGCTCGTCATCTGGACTGGCGAATTTGGTCGCACGCCGGACAACAACAAGCGCGGCGGCGTGTACTCACTCGGTCGTGGCCACAACAACAAGGCAATGACGATGCTGTTCGCCGGTGGTGGCGTGAAACCAGGCGTTGTGGGTGCCACCGATGAACTCGGCGCATCGGCGATTGAGTGCGTCCACCCCATCCGTGACCTGCACGTGACCCTACTGCATCTCCTGGGGCTCGACGACAACAAGCTCACCTACTACCACGGCGGACGATTCAAGCAGCTCAGCCAGTTCGGCGGGGAAGTGATTCAGGAAATGATCGCGTAGGCTGGCAGTCCGTCACTGCGGGACCATGCGGCACCTCAGACCGAAGAACTTGGTGCGGTGACTGGCAATTCGGCGGACCGGCTGGTATGAATTTCTCCAGTATGGAATCGTTGAGTTCGGTGGACCGAATCGCCAGTTGATGGCGTTCGGTGGTACTGGGCTTGTGTTTAAGGCGTCGGCGAGTGCGTAGTTGCTGCGGTGGTTTCCGTGATGGAGATTCCCGCGATGATGTGCCTGGCCCACATGACAACATTGGACGAAGGAGATTGAAGACGATGGCTTTCCGCGTTGGTGAAGCACTGTGTGGCGAAGGCAATGAAATCGCTCACATTGACCTGATTATTGGTGATAAGAGCGGTCCCGCTGGGATTGCGTTTGCGAATGCCTTGTCGACGCAGTCGCATGGGCACAGCAATTTGCTGGCCGTATTGGAGCCGAATCTGGCTGTGAAGCCCGCGACCGTGATGATTACGAAAGTGACCATCAAAGGGGCGAAGCAGGCGGTGCAGATGTTCGGTCCCGCACAGCGTGCTGTGGCCGACGCCGTGGCTGATTGCGTGCAGTCGGGTGTGATCCCCAAGGATCAGGCGGAGTCGCTGTGCATTGTGTGCGGTGTGTTCATTCACTGGGATGCCGCTGACGACAGCAAGATCTATCAGTACAACTACGAAGCGACCAAACTGTCGATCGAACGGGCCATGAAAGACGAGCCCAGCGCCGACGAGATGCTCGCGAAGAAGGATTCGTCGAGCCATCCGTTCTATCAGAAGTAGTTCTGAAGGCGAGTGACCGAAGCGTACTGCTGGGGCTGACCGCTGCGACGTGGTCGGCCCCAGTTCGCTATGAGCCGGCTGAATTTCCCTTGTTCCTGTGTTGCACAGGTCTGGCGCCCATGAAACGTCTGCTTGTTCAGTTTGATACCGATCCGCACCCAGCGGTGTTTGATCGCGTCGTCGCCATCGATGCCGGTTGCGATCATCTGTTCTCGTATGGCGGGATCACCACGGAGAATGTGGTGTCACTGTGTCATGGCGCGATGTTTACGCGCGGGCTGCAGGACTTAAAGTCGACGGCGATCTTCATTGGCGGATCAGATGCCGAAGCTGGCGTGGAACTGCTCAAGCGGATTCAGGAGACATTCTTCGGCCCGATGCGGGTTTCGGTGATGGTCGATTCGAACGGTTGCAATACGACCGCAGCGGCGGCAGTGCAGTGTGCGGCGCGACATCTTCCTCTGGGCGGAGCGGAATCGGTGGTGCTTGGAGGAACGGGACCTGTCGGCTTTCGGGCGGCTCAATTGCTCGCAGTGGAAGGTGCGACAGTAAGACTGGCCTCGCGATACATCGAACGGGCCGAGGCGGCTTGTGCCAGGCTGCGTCAACTTGTCGACGGCGCGAAAGTTCTCCCGGCGGAAACCTCGGATGAAGGACTGGCCGCAACCCTCGATGGTGCCCAGGTGATCATCGCTGCAGGTGCTGCCGGAGTGCAGTTCCTGACCGGCGACGAATGGCGCAGCGTTGAGTCACTCAAGGTGCTCATTGATCTGAATGCCGTGCCGCCGGCCGGATTGCAGGGTGTGGAACCTGGGGACAAGGCGACCGAACGGGACGGCATTGTCTGTTACGGCGCGCTTGGTGTGGGGGGGCTGAAGATGAAGATTCACAAGGCAGCCATTGAGCAGCTCTTCTCCGCCAATGATCGTGTCCTGGATACCGTCGCCATCCATCGTTTGGCTTCGGAACTGGCTTGAGGTTGCTGTCGTGGGTGCATCGATTCGTCGAATTCTGACGATGGTGTTGCTGGGGGCGTGTATCGTTTCTGGTCCACATCATCCGTCGCTGGGGGACGATGCGAAGGTGGACCAGGGAACGGCTTGGCGATCGTTGCAGCAGCAGATTGTCGCCGTCACCGCGCAGGCCGAAGCGGCGCTCGTGAGCATCGCGCGCGTTGTCCCTTCGCGCGAAGTGCCCTTTCCGGCGGACTACGATCCCTTTGTGCCAGCGGATGCAGAATCGGGCGGATTCGTTGTTGATGGGTTCGGGAGCGGCGTGATTCTGAAAGTCGAGGAGTCGTCGCGACTGCTGATCCTGACGAATCATCACGTCGTGACTGGCAGGGTGGGCGTACCCGATGCAGAGGCGGACCGTATCTACATCCGCACGGTTGGGGGGCATACGCTGTTGGCGACACTGCACGCGTATGATCCTCGCAGTGATCTCGCCGTGCTCACCGCCGATCTGAAAGAGGTCAATGCAGAGGTGCTCAAGATTGTGCCCCCGAAACTGGGGGATGGGGACGCTATCCAGAAAGGGCAGATGCTGCTTGTATTGGGGAACTCGCTTGGTTTGGCGCGCGATGGGAGTTGCTCGGTGGCTTGGGGATTGGCGAGTGGCTTTCAACGCCGACCGGGCGCGCGAGAAGATCGCAGTCCGATTGAGTCGGGCAAGACGATCCACGAACTGGGCACACTTTTGCAACTGGACTTGCGAATCTCGCCGGGGATGAGCGGTGGGGCGGTGTTGAATCTTGAGGGAGAGCTGGTGGGGCTGACAACATCGTTAGCCGATCTTCTTGGCGATCCAGCCGCGAGTGGGTTCGCGATTCCAACGACGGCGGGAATTCGTCGGGTGATTGAAACTCTCTTGCGTGGGGAAGAAGTCGAGTACGGCTTTCTCGGCATTGATCCTGATCGTGGGTATCCCGAGGACTTGCGACCAGCGCGGCCGTTCGTGACGCAAGGGACGGCCGCCCGGGTCGGTCGAGTGGCGCACAACTCTCCGGCGTTTCGCGCGGGCCTGTTGGAAGGAGATCAGGTGTATGCGGTTGGCGAGCGAACAATTCTGGATCCCGACGCACTGATTCGTGAGATCGGATTGCTTGGTCCGGCGGCGGTGGCAACGCTGCGGGTATTTCGCCCGCGTACCCGAAAGTTCCTGACGATTGAGGTCACACTGGGCAAGTGGCCGGTTTATGATGACCGTCAGATCGTAGCGACGGGACTGCGACAGGAGCCATGGCGTGGGGTACAGGTGGACTATGCGACAGGTCGGTTTCGCTATCTGCCCGACAGCTTTTTGTCGGTGTATCCCCAAGGTGTGGTGGTGACTCGGGTCGAGCCGGGATCGCCAGCGGCGCTGGCGGGCTTGCGTGTGGGGACTGCGATCACTCGCGTAGCGGGAGCGGAGGTGAATTCACCATTCGAGTTTGCGCAGCGGACGCGGGCGCTGGTTGACGAGGTCGAAGTTCAACTGCGGACGGACGAGCGACTCATGATTCCGCCAGTCAGCGCGTTGAATTGAACGCCCTTGCGAAGCGTCAGTTCGCGCCGAAGTTGAAGCTCAGCGTGTCGGTGTTGCCAGTTTCCTTGATCTCGACGATGGCGCCGCCGGTCTGGTACTTGGGCGGGATTTGATCGGACAGTGTCTTCGAAGGCATCACCGGTTCCATGAAGACCTTGACTTTGCCGAGTGGGCAGCCCATCACGCCAGGCATGTACTCAAGGCGGAAGAACCCATTCTCGTCGGTCACACCGGTGGCAGAGCGAAGAGTGATCTGTTTTCCGGATGTACTTTCGCCTTCGGCGGTGACAGGGGAGAGAATGACTTTGACTCCACTCATCGCTTTGCCGTCATGCATGACCGAACCGGTTGCTTCTACCAGCTCTGGGAGGGGAAGTGGATCGCCCATCAGGTAATTCGCCATCCAGAACGCGAGCACGACCAAGGCTATGCCACCACCGACGTAGGGCAGGAGATCGATCAGTTGTTGCCGGACGGCGGAGAAGTCGTATTTTGGACCGGTATTTTCGTCCGGCATTTGCGACGCCTTAGCCCGACTTTCCGCCGCATTCTTGCTGAGCAGTTCGTGGGCATTGGCGGAAGCGTCTGTTGCTTCGGCAGGGCGCTGAATCTTCGCAGCGCCGCCGGGCGGGGAGATTGGTTTGCGTCCACCGGGCGTCGGCTTGGGTGGTTCCGGCGCGCCAAGTCCAGCCGAGGGTCGGTTGGGACCATCGTTCCCTTCCATGAGGAAGTCAGCGGGATCGAAGTCGTCGTCGTCTTTGGGTTTGGCGCTCTTGGCTGCCGGCTTGGGTGTCGCGGCAGGCTTGGACGCGGCGGCAGACTTTTTTGAGATCCCGCTCTTGGAGGAGGGGGCTGGGGCGTCGCCTTCAGGTGGAGGAACAACGAACTTGTGCTTGCACTTGGGGCACTTGCCGTTCGTTCCGGCCAGTTCGTCCTTAATTTTCAGGACAGAGCCACATTCTTCGCATTCGTACCGAATGGTCATGCAAACACACTTTCCAGGAACCCAGATTCACCGACCGCAGCAGTCCATGGTATGCAAGTCCGTTCCTTCCGCAAACCATGAAACGGGAAGGAGAGCGGCCTCTCCACGGTTCATCGGACAGCGATAGGAAAGAACTAGCGCTTCGCCGTCAGGAGTTTGCGCTGGTATTCGTGGAAGGTGACCCATTGAGTGTCTTCGGATTTCAACTGTTGTTCCCAGCGGCTGATCAGCTTGCGATCAACACTTTGCAGGGGGCGGAAGTCGTGATCCGCACGCAGGCGGACGGGGGTGTCCCACCGGGCGGAGAGATCGACCGAGACTGGCAACAGGTGCCGGGTCCGTAACTCGCGATTCATTTCCAGCCGCGCAGTGGGATACACGGAGTGTGGATGCAGGACGTAGTTCAGACGCGCTGCCCAATCGGCATAGTCGAGGTAACGAACGGCGAATTCCTCATCCGGTGGCGATCCCGTTCGGACTTCGTAACTGAGCATTTCGCCGCTGAGTTGCAGCAGCTGCTGACCGTCGTCGAATGAGCTTCGCAGTTGAGGATTCATCTGGAATTCAATCCCGGTCGCCTTGCGTTGTTGTTGCGGATTCGTATCGCGTCGTAGTTCCGCCACGTACTCTCGTGCCTTCTCCTGAGCGGCATCGAGGAACTGATGCAGTTCAGCGAATTGAACCTCGGTGGCCGAGTAGTTCCCCCCCAGGATCATAAACCGGTTTTGTGCCGGCTCGAAGATGACGACTTCGCCGACATCTTCCATGTAGTCGTACACGCGGCCAGCGTGAAACAACGTCAGGCTGTGCGAGATCGCCTCGTGTCGGTTGGTTTCGGTCGCGACGGATGAGACCGTGGTGAACACCCGCATGTCCTGTGCTGAGGCCGTCTCCGCTACGAGACATAGCAGGAGGAATGTCGCCGCGTGCGCGGTCAATTCTCGCGGAGACGTTGGGCGTCGAGACTGGCTGGTATGCATCGTGCGACTCCAGTGTGCTGCGATGTGCAGAACGTTGTACGAATCAGGACGAGGGAAACTGCGGGACAGAGGCGAGATCGACGGGGACACCGCCGCAACGGGAACTTTCATGCGCCGCCAGCAGGAACCGTATCACCTCCAGGGTTTCCTGTGGCGGAACGGGGGCTTGACGATGCTGGAAACTGCCGACGATCTGTCGGCAGAGATTCCGATAGGCATTCCGAGTCGAGATCCATTGCGGCACCGTCGCTCGTTCTGTGAATAGTGTCACGCCGTATACTGTGCAGCCATGGCGCAGACCACGCAGCGTGCCGATCCGACCATCGTTCCAGATGCCTGTGACGACATCGACGTTCTCGGTCGAGGTCATCGTGACTTGCTGGCAGCCGGGGCCGAGCAGCGCGTACAACAATTCCGTCGCGTGAATGCCATAATGCAGCAGCCCTGGATTTCCAGATGCATGCCACGCTGGCCCGAAGCTCACGCACCCCAGACAGTCACCCAATTGCGGCGTTCGGGCGCGGAGTGCGGTCAGGTCGTCGGAGTACCGCAGGGCAGATGCATGCCACAGGAGCGTCTGGTGGTCGGCGGACAACTGCATCATAGTGGCGGCATCGTGCCACGTAGTCGCGAACGGCTTGTCAATAAAGCAGGGGATCTGGTGCTCCAAGAAAAGCCGCGCATGATTCAGGTGGGCCGCACCACAGAGCGAGAGGATCAAAATCGCGTCGACGTGCCCCAGGAGCTGTTTGGGAGACGTCACCAATTCGACGCCGCACTCTGCGACGAGCGGAGTGTATTGTGCGACACGATCGGGCGACATGTTCGACATTCCCGGACAGCCAGCCACGACGCGCGCGCCATCGACCCATTGATCGGAACTGACCCCGTGATGGTTGATCCTGCGGGTGAATTCGATCGCGTGTGAGGTGTCAAAGTCGACGATGCCAAGCCGAATCATGGGCCGGGATCGGTCCTCTGGTGTTGTTGTCGGAGGTCGGACGAAGTGCTCGTGACCCAGATCGCCCATAGCGGATCCTGGTCAACGAGAATGCTGGTGAATGGAGGGAAGGAGCGCAGCCACGAAGGAGGCTCCGGCGGGGACCGCAGAATATCAGTGGACTTTCTGATGGGGCAAGGTGAATCAGCGGTTCGTGTGGTTGCGTTGCAAACTGTTTTTGAATAGCTGGTTGCGGTGATTTCTTGCATCTTCTCTACGCGCGGCCGTAGGCGCGAATCTGGGGTGTTTTTTTCGATTAAACCGGTTTTGACGGGAGTCGACCTCGTGGTGTGACCGATGTTTGGATGACGGGCGTACCTGTGCGCCATCGTGACCCATTCCTGTACGAGCGGCAGTTCCATGCCGAATGGCCCTTTTCGAGTCGCCTCTTGGGCGCTGTTGATTTCCGTCGGGTTGTGCCTCGCTGCTGCGTGGACCAACACGCAGGATCTGCGCCGCGCGCTCTCGTATTCGCCTGCCAACCCCAGCGACCATCGAGGGTTGGCGGACCAGCCTGCCATTCAACTTGGGACGCCACAGGCCTTTCCAGCATCGGGCGAACCCGCTCGTCCCGCTTCCCGCGAGTTGGGACCACGGACCGCATCGCTTGATCCGGTGATCGTTTCGCCGGTCGTCCAGCCACCGGAGTACCAATCGTCTGCCAATCCGTCGGTCGTGTCGGCACAGTCGAATACGCTGCCCATCGAACGCGGGAATTCATCGCATCGCGATGTGCCTGTCCCTGATCCCTATCTGGTTGCCCAGGTGGAGGAATCGGCCCGACGAGAATCCTTCTCGGCTGAACCAACTGCTCCCATTGAGGAACCACATGTCATCGTCGACGCCGCGCCGACTGATGCCGCTCCCGCACAGGACGAAACCCTCTTTGTTCCGTTTCGTTCGGCCACCGCAGACAATGAGACACACATCGACATAGAGTCCGTGGCGAAGGTCGATCCGAACCAGTTCCTGGGGCCATCTCTGCCCGATGAAAACCTGCGCCCGCGCGGCATCTTTGAAGAACTGCCTCCTCCACCGGAAGTGCCGGTTACACTGGCTGAGATTCAGCAACTGGAGGCAACAGCGGAGCTGGAGGCGATGCGACGTGAACTGGCCGAACTAAAAGCGGCCCAAACGCTGTTGCAAGAGTCGCTCAATCATCCCAGCGATGATGGGGACTCGCTCACGTTGCCCCCATCGGAAGCCTGGCCCAGTACGGCGGTCGCTCAGGCGCACATGCATCCTGGAGAGCGACGCAGGATTCCTGGTGTCGCGGAGGAATCTCTGGTCACTCTGAATCCTCCGGTCGATGCTCCGCCCCGGTACGATCCCACGTCGACCGGTTTTTCTGTCCATCGTGATGGCATCCACATCAGCGCCAGTGATCGTTCAGGGCTGTGGAATGTCGAGTGCGAAGCGGCGACGTTGCGGGATGTCCTGTTGTCGCTGGGAACGGTGATTGGCTGGAACGTGGTGGTTGATCCTTCCGTGCAGGGTGAGTTCACGGGATCGTTCCAGAACGCGGACGCTCAACAATCGCTGGCAGTGCTGGTCAAAGCCTACCAGCTGCATGTGGAACGTCGTGGTGACTATCTGCTCGTCACCACGCACGAGGCCATTGCGCGGTAGACGCCGTGTATACGTTCTCGGCTGGTCTTTGCTCAATTCTCATGCCGACGGTTTGCGTCGTTGGTTCCGCGGGGTCAGTCTTGACGCGCCGCGGCGTCCGGCTTCGTCGGCAAGTCTGATCATCGGTGACCACGTCCGGCTGGGCAATCTGGGGCAGAACTGTCTGCGACGCAAGATTCCGCGAGAACAGCGGTCGTCGCACATACCGCCCGACGCAGTCTCGTTTTCTTGGGAGTTCGCGACGACTTCGATTTGCACTTGTGCGTCCACGGGGCAGAGTTGCTCGTCGTCAGCAAGAGTTTGCTGGTGACTGGGATGGTCCCCACAATCCAAGTGTTGCCCTCACGGGCATTCGATCTACGGAGGAGATTCCTCATGCGTCGTACTATTCTCGCTGTGGCCGTGGTTGCCGCGACTCTGGCTGCGGGCAACATGGCCGAAGCTGCTCGCGGTCGCGTCATCATGCGTCCTCGCACCCCCATCTTCCAGCGCGGTTACAACGGTCCGGGCATCTTCGCTCGACTGATGGAACTCGAGCGCGCCAAGAACGCGTGGCTGTTCGGTCGTTAAACGTCGGCGGTGAGTCGCCAGCAAGCGGGCACGCGTGGCGACGACATCGTAGCGGGAGGCAGGGTCAGCTGGGCCAAACTGGCGGGCGGGCCTGATGGTTGGAGGGAGCGAATCGATGGAGTGGGCACGCCGAGGGATCGGCAGGCGGAAGGGATTGTCAATTCAGGACCGCGAGGCGGGTCAGTGTCGCGACGGGCGTCAAGGATGGCTTTGACAATTTGAGCAGCGCTCTTGCCCTGGGGGGCACTTCTTCTCCCCAGGGCATGCTGCTGCGCTGCCGCAGTAGATTCCGAGTCGCGAAATCAATCACCGTCGCATGGGGACTCCCCACTCAACGATTTCGAATTCTCGCGAAAATCGTTGTGGAGATGTCCCGGCTGCAGGCGTATTAGCTGTGTACCCTTCGATTGAGTCGCGTTCAGCCCGGTGAGCAAACCCGAGAATGCTCACCGGTGCTGGCGCGGGCTCTTTGTCTATACTCTGGTCTTCAGTCCTGCGGCGTGGAGCGGAAACGCTGATTTGCTTTGTTGTAGGTCGATCCGTTCTACATGCCGCGCGTTCGTGCATTCCTCCCTTCGTCGTAGACCCCGATCGTTAGCGGGACTCCGGGGGTACTTCTTGACCATCCAGATAAATCTGTCAGCTCAATCAGGCCAACTCAATCAGGTTCGCTCACCTTCCATTCGATGGTGGAAATTCGCATGAACGACGTGCTGCAAACGATGTCGTCTGGTGCTGAGTCATCGACGGAGGAGTCTCGCGGCGACCGGTTCGCTACACTGTCTTCAGTCGCCAATCCGGTCGACACACCTGCGTGTCAAACTGCTCGCTCAGTGGCACGCATCGGTTCGCGTTCGTCTTCTCGTCGGCACATTATATCCATGTCTGACTACCGTCCGTTGTTGGAGCAATTCGCCTTAGCGATAGAGCGCCGCTCCTCCGCCGAACAAGCGCTGCGGGACGAATTCGGACATGGTCCCGATGAGCATGAACGGGAACTGCACGCGCGGCTCGCTGATGTTCAGGCCGCGCGCGAAGCGGAACTTGACGGCCTCTGTTCGAAGCACCAACTGGATCAACAGGAACTGGACGATCGCTACGGTGGCGAACTCGGTTCCATGGCGCAGCACCATCGAGCGGCGCTGCACGAAATTGAATCGCAGGCCGCCGTCGAACTCGCCCAACTGGAACAACAAAAGGAAGACAGCGCCTGGGTCGTGACCTCGGTCCTCGACGACACTGCGGAGGACAGTCCCAAACGCGAGTACGAGCGCTTCAAGGCGCAAATCCACAAGCTCCGCGAAGAACAGATCGCTGAATGGACCGACCTCGATGGCGCGTTCAAGGAGATGGTCGCGCTCCGCAACTGGTCTGGACCGCCACCGATTGAACCAGAGCAGGCGCCACGTAAACGGGATGAAGCACAACAATGGTTCTTCGAAAGTGTTGAGCGATCACGGCACCGGTTGCAGTCGCTGCGATCCTTGTGGCTGCCCAAACTGTTCCGGGGTCTGCGGTCCCTGATTCTTTTCGCCGTACTGGCGGTGCTGATTGCGATCCCGTTCTTCATGTTCGTGCAGCCCGAATCCATCGGTGTCGCTGCCGACCGATTGTCCTCCAGCTGGGTTGCCGCGTCGGGTGGAGCCGGGGCCGTCGGCAGTCTATTGCTCACGCTCATCATCTACACACTAGCAAGCATGCAGGAGTCCGATGCGTTCCGCCAGTTGCAGCAGTCCACCGCAGAAACCGGCTGGTTGCATCAACGCTGGCTCGGCATGGCACGGGAAGATCTCGAAGCCAAACAGCAGGAATGCGATCGCCGTCAGAAACGCATGGTCCGCGAACGGGAAGAACAACTCCGTCGCTTCGAACAGGCGCATCAGCGCAAACGCCAGGAAATCGAAGACCGACGCGATCACGCGCATCGTGACGAGGTGCAGCGGTTCAATCAGGAACGGACACAGACTGAGCACGCCTGCAATTCTGCGAAGGCAAATATCCAGCACACGTTCGATGAACGGCGCCGCGAGATCGAAGAACGGACCCGGCTGGAGGTCCAGGCCGCTGAGCAGGCACTGGCGACCTACACCCGGGAGCGGCAGCGGAAGCAACTCGAACAATGGAGCAGGATGAAGTCGTCCTGGGAGACCGCCTGCGATGCGTTCCAATCGAAGTCGAACGAGGTGAACACGCAATCGGAGCAAGCCTTTCGCCCCTGGGAAGAGTTGCGAACGCAGTGGACCCCGGCGGCGACCATTCCCGAGCTACTGCGGTTCGGCCATTACGATGTCGACCTCAATATGTGGCCAGCTGCGATTTCCGACGACATGCGTTTGGCGCCGCGTGTTACCCAGCACGAACTCCCGGCGACTCTGCCGTTCCCGGAACAGTCATCCATCCTGTTCAAGACTCCCGGAGGTGCTGGACGGGACGAAGCAGTCGCCGCCATGCGGTCGCTCACACTGCGGTTGCTCACGCTGTTGCCGCCCGGCAAGTTGCGGTTCACCATTCTCGATCCAATCGGACTCGGTGAAAGTTTCGCTGGGCTGATGCATCTGACCGACTTCGACGAACTGATGGTCAGCAGCCGCATCTGGACTGAGCCGGGACAGATCGAAAACAAACTCGCCGATCTCACCGAGCACATGGAGAACGTGCTGCAGAAGTATCTGCGGAACGAGTTCCAAACCATCGAGGAGTACAACGCGGCGGCAGGCGAAGTGGCGGAGCCGTATCATT
>JAGQQB010000579.1 GCA_020426425.1 Planctomycetaceae bacterium
CTGCAAGCGAAAATTGACTACGGCTTTGCCGAAGCAATGACCGCTCAGGGTCATATTGGTATTCAAGTTTGGGTAAACCAAGGCACATACGGAGACGACACCGATGGCGCTGATGCCTCGACGGGTCAAGCATCGAAAAAGCCAAAGAGGTCGCATAAGAGGTAACGCGACCCGTGGAAACACGGTCGTTTTCGGTGATTACGGTCTGCAGTCTGTCGATGCCGGGCACGTGAGTGCCACCACGATTGAAGCCTGCCGTATCGCCGCGAACCAGTACATTCGCGGTACCGGTGCGAAACTTTACATTCGGATCTTCCCCGACAAATCAGTGACGGCCCGTCCACTCGAAACCCGCATGGGTAAGGGTAAGGGGGAACCGGATCACTGGGTTGCCGTGGTGAAGCCGGGGACCGTGTTGTTTGAAATCGCTGGCGGCACGAAAGAGGCCGTCGTCGACTGCTTTAACCGCGTCGCTCACAAGCTGCCGGTTCAGGTACGGCTCGTCGAACGCCGTCCTGGGAGCTAGTTGACCAGCGGTTGGTAGAAGTTGTTCCGTATTGATTCATCGAGTAGTGAAGTTGTCAGCCATGTCCAAGGCCACCGAATATCGAGAAATGAGCGATGAACAGCTCGCTGCGGAGTTGAGCCAGACTCAGCGGGATCTGTTTGACCTTCGGTTCCGTGCCTCCACGGAGCGGCTGGACGCCCCGAGCAACTTGCGTCGCTTGCGTCGCAGCATTGCCCGGATTAAGACCATTCAAAGTGAACGTGCCCTGGCGGCGAAGTAGTCACAAAGCAGTCGACAGTGCACAGAGGTAAAAGGCCATGCGGAAGACCCTGATTGGTGTGGTAACCAGCGATCGCAACTCGAAGACGCGGCGCGTCGACGTGAAGCGTCTGTTTCAGCATCCAACGCTGAAGAAGATCGTCCGTGGTCGCACGGTTTGCTACGTCCACGATGAAGACAACACGTCGAAGGTGGGCGACACGGTGGAAATCACTGAGAGCCGCCCGCGCTCGAAGACTAAGCGTTGGGAGCTGGTGCGCGTCGTGCACAGTACCGACGATGTCGCCGCTCAACTGATCCGGCAGGACCAGGACGATGCGAAGGCTGCGGCGACCGAAGAGACAGCAGCCGAGTAATCGCAGGACATCTGTTCGCCGACACGTTTGGCTGCCCAAGAAACAGTAGAGTCAGGATCGTTATCATGATTCAGATGCAAACCATTATGGATGTCGCGGACAACACCGGCGCGAAGTCGGTGCGTTGTATTCGCGTGCTCGGCGGCACCCGACGACGGACCGCGACACTCGGCGACATCGTCGTTGTGAGTATTCAGAAGTCGATCGCTGGGGCTCCAGAGGCGTTCAAGAAGGGGAAGGTCACGCGGGGCGTCATCGTACGCACGCGGAAATCTGTTCGGCGCGAAGATGGCAGCTATGTCCGCTTTGACAGTAACGCTGTGGTGCTGGTCGATCCCGATGGGTCGCCCCGCGGAACCCGTATTTTTGGTGCGGTCGCCCGTGAACTCCGCGACAAACGGTACATGAAGATTGTTTCGCTGGCTTCGGAAGTGGTCTAGCGCTGGACGGATGCATTCAGAAACGGACATCGTTACACTACGCGGTTCGGCGTGACTGGCAGGTTGGAACAATGAAGATTAAGCGTGGGGATATGGTGGTTGTCGTCGCTGGAGACGACCGCTCGGACATCCCGAAACTGGTTCAGCAGGTCTTAGATAACGGCCAGAAGGTCGTCGTCGAGGGCGTGAATCTGGTGTATAAGCATGTCCGGCGTGGGCATCCGAAAAGCCCTCAAGGGGGCCGGTTGCGGATGGAGAAGCCGATCCAGTCCTCCAACATCATGTTTTACTGCACCCAGTGTAATCGGGGTGTGCGACTGGGCATGCGGTACACGGCGGATGGCGCGAAAGAGCGGTTCTGCCGGAAGTGCAACAGCAGCGTTGGACAGGTCAGCCCTGCCCGGGCAGCACACGCAACCAAGTAAGACTTGGCCAAAGTTGATTCCTTTTACAGGTTGGTGGGGCAATGGCCCGTTTGATCGAAAAATACCGTTCGGAGGTCGCACCGGCACTCGCCGAGAAGCTGGGGCGGACCAATCCACACTCGCTGCCACGATTGGAAAAGATCGTGATCAGTATGGGTGTGTCAAAGGCGATTCAGGACAGCAAAGTGCTGGA
>JAGQQB010000580.1 GCA_020426425.1 Planctomycetaceae bacterium
GTCTGATACGGATGGAAAGTGGGACGGTCATCACCCGCATGTCGGCACTCGACGGGCAAGAGTTGCGACTGCAGGTCGATCGCGGTCGCGTCGCCTGCCAACGACCGGCAGATGCAACAGAACCAGTGCGCATTGGTCTGGTGATCGGCGGATATGACTGGGAACTTGAACTGCTCGAACCGCAAACACTGGTCGGCGTGCAAGTGACGTTGCCTCTGCCGCAAGGTCTCCCCGGTGGGCAGCTGCTGCCTCTGAGTGCCGAAGTTCAAGTGCTATCCGGCAACTGCATGGTACGTTTGACCAACGGTGAGGTTCAGACCGAAACACCAATCATGCCGGTCGATGGAGCGCTGCAGTGGTCGACCACCAACCCATTGCTCACTCCGGCTCTCGGTTCGGCGGGACTCACCTGGCTGGACCCAGACCTGATGGTGACGACTTCTGCGGCGACCACATTTGCCCGCAACTATGAAAAGGAATTTCTGCCGGACTCTTCGGTGGCCGATGGCATCGCCCCTGTGGTTGATTCCCGCTCAGCGAAGATGTCCGAGTTCGCCGTGCAGACAATGGCCCTCACCGACAATGTGGCGGGCATGGTCCGTGGCCTGCATGCGGAACACGAAGAGGCACGTGTGGCGGCAATTCTTGGCCTGCAGCAGTGGCTGCCTCGCACACCGGAACGCGTTGAAGAACTGCGCGACGAATTGGAACGGTCCTTTAAGTCGAGTGACGTCGATCCGTTGATTCGCCTGCTGTGGGGCTACAGCGAGCAGGATGCGCAGGATCAGGCGATCTCGGAGAAGTTGGTGCGTCAGTTGGGGCACGAGGAGATCGCCATTCGCGAACTGGCGTTCTATCACGTTTCGAACCTGACTGGCCGCAAGTACGACTACCGCCCTCTCGATCCTCCAGCCCGCCGCAACGCCGCCGAACTGCGTTGGCAGGATCACCTGAAACGCGTCGGCGCGCTGGTGAAACCGTGAAGCGGCGTTGCAGGTTGGAGGTCAAGACGCAGTCTCCTCAGCGCTTAACGAAACTGCTGTTGGCGGCGCATCCCCTGCGCGTTAGTGTCCGCCTTGGCTGAGCGGAGTCTCTGCACGCCGGACGCCGCTCAGCGGTGTTCCATCATTCTCGAACTGTCTTTTCCACGGATGGAAACGATGTTTCGATCGCTGAAATTGCTGGTCATTGTCGTCGGTCTGGGCTTCGGCTCCGGCTGTACGATGATGGAATACCTCAAGCCGCATCAGTTGTGGAAGCTCAATCGACAGCCGTCAATGATGCGGGAGGATGCGTACTTCAGCATCCCGGCCAGGCCTGTCGTCCCAGAGTCGGCGAAGCCGGAACCGGCACAATCTGCCGATCCCCGCCAGCAGCCCAGCCAGTTCCGAAAGTAGCATTCTGGAACGGTCCTCCACTGCGTGACTGGGAAGCCCGGCATGTTCATGACCCCTCCGCGACGTTCGCATCCTTTTCAGACCCGTCGGTTCTGGGGGCTGATCGTCTGCGGTGCATTGATGTGGGCAGGCTGGCAACTGGGACTGATGCAGGCAGTGCTGCTCCCACTTGAACGGCAGCACGACACCGGCATCGCCGCAACGGACATGGATGCGGCTGACACGAGTGCTGCCGTCGTCTCGCCTGCCAACCAACCGTCGTCCACGCCCGCGACGTCAGCAGCCAGTCCGATCACGCAGTCAGTTCAATCAGCCGAGTGGGCGAGGACGGACAGCGAGGGACCGCCCATTCAGCAGGCTGGTCACGAAGCCACGAGTAAAACATCGTCCTCTCAGGTCGAGCCAGCACCAACACCAACGCCACAAGAGCAACTCGTCGCCGCGCGCATGTCGTTGCAGCAAGGGGACGTCATCGCCGCGCACCGACAGTTCTCCACTGTCTATTGGCAGCATCCTGTACTGCGTTCCCAGTTCGCGCAGGAGATCGATGCGAGTGCCCGTCGGATCTATTTCGAGAAACGCGAACATTTTATTCCCGCGTATGAAATCCAACTGGGCGATCACCTCGCCGGAATCGCAAGGAAATATCAGGTGAGCTGGGAGTATCTGTCGCGACTCAATCAGGTGGAGCCGGAGAAGATTCAGGCGGGCCGCAAACTGAAGGTCTTGCAGGGACCGTTCAGTTTGGTCGTCGAACTCAGCCGCTTCGAGGCGACAGTTCACGCGTACGGGTACGTCGTC
>JAGQQB010000581.1 GCA_020426425.1 Planctomycetaceae bacterium
GGCTTCGATGATCGTCGGCGCCCCGGTGACCAGCACGATGCGCTGCACTTCACCGAGTGTCTCGACGATGCGGAACCGGAACCACCATTTCTCGCCAGCGGCGTCATTGAGCGCTTTGAGCAACGCTTCAGCGATCGCCGACTTTTCCGGATTACCCAAGTTCCCATCCTGCAAAATGCGGCGCAATCCGAGTACAGCGGCATTCCGCACGACCCAGTGCTTGGAGGAGTCCTCGAGGATCTGCACGAACAATTTGTACGCAGGGTCGAACGGCTTGGGAGGCAGCTTAGCGCCAATGTTGACTGGAGTGACGCTCGAATGCACAAGCATCAGCACCGCGTTCTCCTGAACAATCAAATCGGGATGCGTTAGCAGGTCGGGCACGATGACCATCAATTCTTTGATCATCTCCTCCCGTGCAGGCACGGTTGTCAGACTGCTCAGCAGATCGCTGAGGTAGCGGTCAATGACGGTCTTGGGGAGATTGCTGTTCTCCGGATACGTCAACTGGGAAGCGTGGTAGTGGACGATCTTCTTGAGTTGCTCGATGTCCGCTCTCTGGGGACGCTGCGCCTTCTGAGCGGTTATTGCCTTGCGTTTCTCCAGGCGGGAGTAGTTCTCCCCCGTCGTTGGGTCCATCAACCATGCTGGTGGAGTCCACACCCCTGCATCATCGGCAGAGACGGGCTGAACGGGACCGATCTGTAAGACGAGAGCGGCCGAAACCAGGATGAACCAGATCGCAGTTCGAAACACGCGGGTTTCCTTCAGTCTGCGGCGCTTCAAGGGGATAGGGAGGCACAATCCCGTTGCAGGCTCGGGATTACGACGTGCGAACGACGCCACAGGTTAACGGACTCGGGGGCAGAACCGGAAGTGAGGGGACAGACGTAACGGATGTTGGAGAGAATCGCTCCTGCAGACCATCGCATCTGGACCCGCTAACGTAACATCGGGATTTCGCTGGTGTCAAGTTGCTTGTTGTTTTCTCAAGGGAGGTTACGCGCACCAGACAGTGTGAATCTGTGCATATTGGCGCGGTTATCCGCGATCTGCACAATCAATTGGCCAGCGCGAATGGACGGAGCACGCGGGTCAGAGCGAGCAACTTCACACCGTGACAATGCCTATGGCGCAGCGGATGGGCATTGCTCGCTGGAACGAGCACGTGCACCGAAGCCCGCAGTCGATGCCTGCCGCATCAGCAACGGGCAGCGCGCTGCATGCCCAGCACAAGGAGATTTTCTTCATCCATCACTGTTGATTCGAACTGTCGCTGGTGCTGACTAGAATACGGTTGCGGCAACACTCGAACGCGGATCGCCCCACTGGTCGTGCTTGCGCCACTTGGGAGCCTCAACTGCAAACGAAATCGGACTCATGGATCTTCAACTTGCTCTGGGTTTCGGAGGAGAACGTTCCCCCGCAGCGACTGCTCGAGAACGCGACCGAATGCGGCACTATGTAAATCTCAAGTTGGCCGCACACGGATTACCAACAGCTCCTGATACCACCGGCCAGGATCTTGTCGATCTCGCCAGTGGACTGCTGGCGAACTTCCGTGAGAAGACGCGGCTGCTGGAACGGCACCAGAGCTGTCCCGTTGATGCCCGGATCGAGTCGTTCCTGAATGAACACTTCGCCGACCTGCGACTCGAGACGCCGCTCAAGCTGCCCGGCCGGACGATGATTCTGGATCGGCACGGCGTCGCGCGCGAGCTATCACTGCCCGCAGATGGCGACGAGTGGGAATCGGAGTACGTCAAGTCGTATCGAGTGCGGAACGGCGTGTTGCACAATCCTCGTGCTGACCGACGGACAACCGTGGGGACATTTCATGTCGTGGATGGGGGGCTACCGATTCCTGGCGACAAGCGCATTGTGCGGCGCGATGTGTTTGCCAAGCTGTTTGCGCAGGCTGTGAATCCTCCGGAGCACTTGCTCACGCTGCCGTTCACATCCTCGCTGCCAGAGCCAGGACGCGGTTGGGTGTCGCTACTGCTGAGGCCGCTGGTCTGTCCCGCCGTCCCCGGGGTCAATCACGAGCGAACGATGGAAGTCCGCTTCTTCGCCCCGGGAAACTTCGTCAGCAACCTCGACTTCGTGGAATCGATCTTTGGCAACGCGGGGGATCCGTTCATCCCGGAAAACGATGCCGCGCTCGATGTCGAACACTGGACCGGTCACACAGGATGC
>JAGQQB010000582.1 GCA_020426425.1 Planctomycetaceae bacterium
CATCACGCGCAACGCTAACCAACCCTGGATGCTCGCCTACGCCTCGAACGATCCTCACAGCCCCTGGAGTCGCGGCCCGAAGTACGATCCTGCCACACTCACCATGCCACCGTATCTACACGACAATGCGACCACGCGTGAACTCCTCGCCCAACATTATGGTGAAATCAGCAAGCTCGATGAACAGGTAGGCAACCTGATGGCTCTGCTCGACAAGACCGATCAAGCCGACAACACCTTGGTGCTGTTCGTCAGCGAGCAGGGGAACTCGCTGCCGTATGGCGGGAAGTGGTCGGTCTATGACAACGGGATTCGCGTCGCGACCATTGCCCGCTGGCCCGGCAAGATCGCCGCCGGCACCACGACGCAAGCACTGATGCAATATGTCGATGTCGCCCCGACGTTTCTCGATGCGGCCGGCATCGATCCAACCACCATCGACACCGGTTGCCCCGACGCCAATGGCAACACCGGTTTCGATGGCCGCAGCCTGCTGCCCGTCCTCAGCGGGCAGGCGACCACACATCGCGAATACGTCTTCTCACAGCACACCACCGTCGGCATCAACGGCTACCGGCAGCCGTATCCAATGCGGGCAGTGCGCGATGCCCGCTACAAACTCATCCGCAATCTCGCCCCCGAAAACCGCTACAGCATTGGCGGGATCCACAAGGGTCAGCCCATCGAGTCATGGCAGGCCGATGCCGTCAACAATCCCGAACTTGCCGCCAAGGTGGAATGGCTCTTCAAACGCCCCGGAGCCGAGTTGTACGACATCGAATCCGATCCGTACGAACAACACAACCTCGCAGGCGATCCCCAGTACGCAGACATTCAGGCGCGGCTACAAACTCAGCTCGATGCCTGGATGACTCAGCAGGGTGACAAAGGGCTGGACACCGAGATGCTCGCCCCATCGCGACAAGGTCCAGGACGTAACGCCGAAGGCCGCAAGGGCGCAAACGCGACTGGCGGCAAGAAACCAGCGACGACGAGCGGAACACCGCAGGCGAAGAAGAAGCCGCAACGTCAACAGCCCCAGAATGCCGAACCACGCTGATGCTTCCCACCATCCCTGGCGGCTGGACGCTGCGTGACGTTCCGGTCGGAGACCGCACCTTCCGATTGGAACTCCCCGCCGATCCAGATCTGTTCCTCGACGATCCGGATGTCCTCGCTGCTAATGCGCGCGACGACTACATGCCGTATTGGGCCTTCCTCTGGCCCTCAGCAGTTCCCACAGCAGAAGCGCTACTGCAATTCGCGCCGTGGCCCGTCGGAACTCGCGTGCTCGAACTTGGCTGTGGACTCGGACTGGTCGGACTCGCCGCACTCGCTCGCGGCGATGACGTGCTGTTCACTGATCACGACCCCATCTGCCTGAACAGCCTTGAGCGCAACGCCGCGCTCAACTCGCTGCCAGCACCAGACACGTTGCAACTCGATTGGCGTGTCCCACTCAACCAGACATTCCCGGTCATCGTCGGCTGCGAGGTGACTTACGATGCGAACATGCATCCTGTCCTGCTCGACCTGCTCGACAAGATGCTGTCGCCCGACGGCCTCTGCTGGTTCTCCGACCCTGGCCGGTTTCAGGCGCCCCGCTTCTGCAAGTTGGCCAGCGAACGCGGCTACAACGTCCGCGTGCTCAACTCGCGCGGCGAAGAGTGCGCCGCCCCATCTGAGCAAGGCTTTCAGATCCTGGAGCTGCGGCATCGCGTTTGACGCCGTCGGCACAGCTTGCGATTCGGTGTACCACGTGCCTCAGTGTCGCCCGACTCTCCGAGTCGGGTTGAGTCCAGCTTGATCGACAAACCTAGATTTGCGGAATGTTGCCGAAGCGGGACTCGGCACGATTCGGAGAATCGTGCGACACTGGCCCGACCTGAGCGACCAAAGCGAACGTTGATCTGCGTGAGGGTTTAATTAGTGACTGCCGCCGATTCCGCTACACCATCCACATGCCGTAGTCTCAAGATCAGTCCGCTGCGGGAGCAACTGTGGGCCGGATAACGCAGTTGCAGCGTCTCCCCAATCAGCGAGTAACTGACCCGCGTTCGCACATCATTCGGTAGCACAAAGTCGAGGATCGGTTCGTTCGTGTTCAATATCCGTTGCGACGGATCGGAGGTGTCGACGTTCATCGAGATGTCGATCGTCCCCTGTGTCGATTCAGACTG
>JAGQQB010000583.1 GCA_020426425.1 Planctomycetaceae bacterium
GCCACGGGCGGTCTGTATCCGTAGCGCCGCTACTTCGGGCCGCTTCGATCTGGTCGAGGATCTCGATCAACCATTCCGGTGGCTCTGGAAGCCTCTCCCTGGGAATATCGAGTTCACTGCCGGGAGCCCAGCGGTAGGATTGGCCGGCCGGGAGCGCTGAGGGCGGGGCGACAAACAATCCGCCGTCGCCGCGCGTGTCGATGTGCGGCGCGATGTCGCTCTCGGTGTTACGCCAGTGCTTTCCTTCTGGCTGACGGAAGACGTAGTGCCGTCCCTGGGATGGCGTGATCGACAGGGGCGCGACTGCGAGATCCCGTTCCCACTCTGGTTTGCCATCCAGCCAGGTAGACTCGACATCGACGTCAAGGACCAGCAGTCCTTCAGTCGGGATTCCGATGTTGGCCGCTGGCCGCTTCGTCCACCAGGCGGTGATCTGCTCGGGATCGGTGGAGGCATCCTTGAACCCATGCACGGTGCGGGGGAGTTTCTCTCCCTGCGCGCAGGGGAACACGGGGTAGCCGAGTTCTGTGTAGCGGAGTGCGGCCTCAAAGACGATCGAACGCATTACTGGTGTTCGCCACAGCCGGGCAGTGTTGTGTATTGGGCGATCAACTCCGATGCCGCACCAGGTTCGGGACGATCGTCAATCAGGTGACCTGTTGCCGCCGCATCCAGAAGGATGCCGAGACAGGCTCGAGCGTGAGCCAGATGGGAGATGCCGCTCTCCAGATCGTCGTCCTGACCATCGAGCCACTGGGCCAGGTGCCGTTTTGCGGCTGCGATGTAGATCGTCGCACGGATGTTCGCGGAGCGCCAGTTGAACGGTCCGTACTTCCTCGCGCCGAGTCCCATCACGATCGCTTCCTGGATCTCCGCCGCCGGCGGAATGAGATGCAGCGGCGGCTTGGTTTCTCCGATGCGGTCCTTCGGATTTTCGTTGGCTGAACCAGGATCAAAGATGTGAGGCAGATCGAACTCGGTGACCAATCGACGTACTCCCGGCGCAGACGGAATGAGACATGGCACTTCGCGCGCCCCCTACTGTTAGGCTTTCCGATTCGCTGCCTGGCGGGCGGTCAGAATCTGAGAATTTCTCGAAATCGCTGGGGCTGAGCCGGGACTCGATCCCCAACGCAGGCGGCCAGGATCTGGCCGTCAAATTTCCCCCAGATTAACATTTGACAGCCGCGAATCTTCGAGATAAACTCCGAAAACTGAACAAAAGAACACTTCCAGTTTGTGGCCGATTCTGTGGGCCTGCGTTGACCGCCTCCACTCGCAAATCGGCTGAATGCCTTGTCCGGCAGGGTCCGGCCGCGTGTTGACCGCTGTAGGTGTCAACGATCGCTGAGACAGAGGTTGCCATGACGTCAACACTCCACTTGTACCAGCACGCGGGGGCGTTCCCCATTCAGCTCCGGCCGCGTGCCCTGGTCAGCCAGACCTGATGCCAGGTCTCTGCTTTGATCATTGAGCCGGCCGCGCTTGCCGCTGCGCTCACGCTCAAACTGAATCCCCACTGCCGGTCCGGCAGTGCAGAGGGACCGTCCCCCCTTGTCCCACGGAAGGATCACCTTGATGCCGATTCCTTGAGGGAGCACCGATGGCTCGTCACTTTTCCATTCCCGCTGTGCTGAGGCTGATACCGAACGAATTGTTGAAGGAGTTCTTTCTCCAGTTCCGCCTGAACTGTTACGGCATCCCCTGGGATCGCATGGGGGAACGCCAGGCCGAGAAACTCGTGAACCTGCTGCGGATGTGGCCCGATGACACTCGCGAGTTCATCGACGGGGTCTTGCGGAATGTGTTCGATCTCGCCTGCGAATCCGGACTCCAGGCATTGCGCGAAGCGGCCGAGGATCTCAGCCAGCAAGACAAGCTGTCGGCAGCATTGCAGACTGGGAGCCTGTACCGACGGGCGATGTGGGCCTGGCTGGAAGCGCCCGAGGTGTTCGAGAAGGCGCTCGCCTACCACCAGATCGAGAGTCGCCACGGCTGGCGGAAGCGCGACGACTTGCCGCACGTCGCACCGCGCACCGATCACCACGCGCTGGACTGCCTCGGTCGCGACATCTCTCGGCTGCTCGTCGCCCAGCAGGGAAGGGGTCAGCACTGCACCGTGGAGTATTTCCAGCGGGACAACGGCACCGACTACTTCTGCTGCTATCCCGATGA
>JAGQQB010000584.1 GCA_020426425.1 Planctomycetaceae bacterium
CATTGCAGAAGATGCGCACAAGGAACGGATTACCGGCGTCGCCGTTTCCGCGCAAGGACGCATCGCGCTGGCGTCACAGGATAAGACCGTCTCGCTGTGGAGCTACACTCCGGACGCTGCGCCTGCGGAGTCCGCAAAGCCAGTGGAGTCACCAGTGAAACCGGTCGCGGAACCAGACACCGAGTCCGCCTCAAGCACCGGTCGACCGCTTGTGACCCCGCTGCATTTCGTCGCCGCCGATGTGCCGGAGCTGAAGATCGGTATCATCGGGCTCGACACGTCACACAGTCTCGCATTCACCAAAGCGTTCAATGCCGATCCTCCTCGCGAAGAACTCAAGGGCTTTCGCGTGGTGGCCGCGTACCCATACGGCAGTCGTGACATTGAGTCCTCCACCAGCCGAATCCCAAAGTACATCGAGGACATCAAGGGCCTCGACGTGGACGTGGTTGATTCCATCGACGAACTGCTGCAGCGCGTCGACTGCGTGCTGCTCGAAACGAATGATGGGCGACCACACCTGGAACAGTTCAAACAGGTGCTGGCCGCCAAGAAGCCGGTGTTCATCGACAAACCGATGGCTGGCTCACTGGCAGATTGCATTGAGATCTTCGACCTCGCTAAGGCAGCAAACGTGCCGGTCTTTTCGTCGTCATCCTTGCGATTCATGACTGGTGCGCAGTCAGCTCGCAACGGGGAGTGGGGACAGGTCACCGGCTGTGATGCGTTCAGTCCCTGTTCGCTGGAGGCGACGCACCCTGACTTGTTCTGGTACGGGATTCACGGTGTCGAAATTCTGTTCACGGTCATGGGGCCAGAGATCAAGACGGTCACGCGATCGTCCCAAGCTGGGACCGACGTCGTGCTCGGCATCTGGCAGGATGGCCGCATTGGCACGTTTCGCGGCGTTCGCAGTGGGAAAGCGGGTTATGGTGGAACCACGTTCACCGACAAGGGCATCCACTCGCTCGAAGGGTTTCAGGGGTACGAGCCGCTGGTGATCGAGATTGGCAAGTTCTTCCGAACAGGGACGCCACCAGTGAGCGCGGAAGAGACGCTGGCGATCTACGCATTCATGGAAGCGGCGGACGAGAGTAAACGCCGCGGGGGCGTGCCGGTCGAGATTGAGGAAGTGATGGCAGCGGCCCGAGCGGCAATCGCAAACAAGTAGCAGGCACTCTCCGAGTGCCGTCCGCAACAGCCACGGCTCCAAGCACGAAGACACCGTCGCCCGTCGAGAACGCTCGCACCAGTGTCGCACGATTCCCCGAATCGTGCCGAGTCCAGTTTCTGCGCGGAAGCAAAATCGTGCCTCCCGTCAATCACGCGGAACGGTTCCATAAGGAAGCAATGCGTGCTCCAACCTCAGCGAATGTTGCCGTGGCTCAACTGTGAGCGCCGTATCAGTCCCCGCGTTACTTCATGGCGGACGGCACTCGGAGAGTGCCTGCTACTTTTTCCGATCCTGCAGATGCTGCTCGCGTCCAGCAACGTACTCCTCGACCGAGACGTTATCCTCTTGTTCCGCCTGTCCAGCGGCGAAGTCGTTGAAGCACTTCTTCAGGTACGGCACGCACCAGCCGCAGCCAGTCCCGGCACCGCCGCATTCGCTGAGCTGACTGGGACGTCGCGGACGATGCACGCGGAGATAGTTCACGATTTTCCGCTTGGAAACGTGAAAGCAGTAACAGACCTGATCGTCAAGTTTCATTTGCTCCGGGGGACTGTGATGTGGAAGTCTTAGACTACACTGTCGTCGAACTCAGCAGAATCGGCAGCAGCAGCGCGACGATCACGAATAGCACGACCGAGGCCATCACCATCAACATCAGCGGTTCCAGCAGCCGCACTGCAAGATCAAGTTCGCGATTGGTGCGTCGTTCGAGATTGTCGGCGATGTCGATCAGAACCTCTTCGAGATTGTTCGATTCTTCGCCGACGGAAATCATCGCGACGATTTCCTCGGAGAATTCGCCACTGGCTGAGAGTGGTTTGGCCAGCGACTTCCCGGCGGAGATGTTCTCAGCGGCATCACCAATCGCGGTGCTCAGGATGACGTTGCCGGTGGCATCTTTCGCGATTCGCAGCGACTGCAGGATGGGAACCCCGTTACGGAGCAGCGTTCCCAGCACGCGACAAAAACGGGCGGTCGCCAGATTCCGAACGATTC
>JAGQQB010000585.1 GCA_020426425.1 Planctomycetaceae bacterium
TCCCAACAGGAACAGGCCGAGCAAGAACATTGATTCCAACATGGAAACCCCGAAGACGGCCAACATGATTACCTCCCCGCCGTGCGGCTAGGACGCTCGTAATAGGGACTGCACACCTGCACCGCGATCGACACCACCACCGCCCACAGCACCGCGAGAGGATGCGGAAAGGCGAAGACGGCGGAGATCAGCCACGCCACGACGACCGAACCGAGCACCTTCATCAGACTGAAGCGGCGTGTCCGGGTGACACTCGACTGTTCACGCCAGTTACGAAGCGTGAACAACAACATGGCGAACACGATGAATCCCAGCGCAGTCGGCACGCCGTCGAGTGCGAAGAGGCGATGATCCCCAAGTTCCTCGAAGATTCCGCCCGGTGGTGGAGACTCAATCAACAGGTACTGAGCCAACACCGAACACAACAGACCGCCGACCAACCCTCCGAACGCATACGGCAGCCGACGCCGCGATGTCTCTCCATACCAGAGACGATAGATCGCTGGAATGAACAAGAGCAACCAGGTCATCGATACGGAACTGGCCGCCACGAATGTCAACATGGACGTGCTCAGTGCTCCGCTGCCGGTGAGCTTGAGCATAAGTGTCTGCGGCGCAATCAGCATCGCACCAGCGAGCAACACGCCGATCACCGGGACCGCAAGCGCCGCTGCGCCAAGATATTGCCCCACGATCCGGCGCCGGGCCCGTTCGCGTGGCGGTAACGACGACAAGCGGGCGTTCGCTCCCGGGCCAGGGTGCAGCAGGTTCTTTGTGAACTCCCGCACTTCCGTGATCGGCGTATTCTGGATGAGCGTAAGCCAGAAGTAGGTCAATCCCCCCATGAGTAAACCGACCACCAGTCGCTCTTCAAAGCGACCTGAGTCGACCAGGAACATGATCGCGACGACCGCGACTGCCGCCATCACCATCAGGACTCGGGGGCTCGGGATCAGTCCGACCAGCGGCCACTGGGGCTCCTCTGCGGACTTGGCGGCTGCCCGTCGCGAGGGAGCGTCCTCAACAAGTTCCACGTCGATCAGTTCGTCCGCCAACCAATGCTTGTCGCCCGCTTGGGTGCCAGATGCGGTGTTTCGCTGCGTGGGTCGCGACTGTGGCTCACGACCGAGCAATGCGTCTTCGAACGCCTGCCCGAATTCCTGCATCGAGGCGAATCGCTGGGCAGGATCCTTCTCCAACGCGCGACCAATCACCCCCTGCAGTCGCGGCGGCAATAGCGACAGATCAGGCTGTTCGGCGAGGTGCTTCATCAGAATTTCACCGGTCGACTCCCCATCAAACGGCAACTGACCGGTCAACATTTCGTAGACAATCACGCCGAGTGCGTAGACATCGACCTCTTTGCCGTAGCGCCCTTTTGCCACTTCCGGGGCCATGTAGTACACGGTCCCAACGCTCTGTGTTTGTGCGCTGCGACGGGAGTGGGTGATGAATTTCGAGAGCCCGATATCACCTACCTTGATCGACTCGCCACTGCTGAAGACGTTGGCTGGCTTCAGATCGCGATGCACCAGTCCGCGACTGTGCAGATAGCCCACCCCGGCAACAATGCCGGTGACCCATTTGCGGACGAGTTCCAGCGGCATCCCTTGCGGATGCTTGCGAATCACCGCGTCGAGCGTGTCGCCCGCGACGTACTCCATGATGATCCAGTGATCCTCGTCCGCATCCTGCCGCACGTCGAATATGGTGACGAGATTCGGATGCGACAGATTCAGACACTGTTGCACGCCACGCAGTTCGACATCGGTATTGTGCTGCAGCAGTTTGAGCGCGACTTCGCGACCGGAATCGGTCACGGCGTAGTACACCTCACCAAAGCCACCCCGGTGAATGGCGCGCTTGATGGTATACCCATCCAGCGGTCTCGACTCAGGTGCGAAGGTGTATTTCATGGGACAGGTCTCGGACGGCTCTTCAGAGCATAGTCAGCGTTGGTGATCAGCGGGCAGTGTTTTCAGGACGTTTGGTTGAGATGGTTGAGTGTGGCTGCGCCACGGTTGAGATGGTTGAGTTCCTCGAAAGGCCGATTCGGGCAATGTTCTCTGACCGGCCTAAAGCCAGTTTCAAAACTTCTGGTAACCCGCAGCGTCAGCGAGGGATTATGCGAATCGCTATGACGTACCATCCC
>JAGQQB010000586.1 GCA_020426425.1 Planctomycetaceae bacterium
GATGTCGCTTCCAGGGAATTGACGTCCTTTGGCTGCTCGACCACACAGACCACTTTCCGGTCACGGCGAGGATTCGAACAGATGGAACACAACTCCTGATCGGTCAGATTAAAGCACACGCGGCAACGCCGGATCGACTGTTTGACCTCCCGGATCGCCTCCGCCAACGCCATGGCTTCCGCGTTGGAACAACTCAACACATGGTTGGCGAGACGGTCTGCTGTCTTGCGACCGATCCCTGGCAGAAGCGCGAACTGATGTACCAGCCGCCCCACAGCTGGGCCGAAGGGATGTTGATCAACGTCAAACGGTTTCGCGGGCATGAAAGAAGATCAGTCAGCATTTCAGAATCGAAGAATTGGCGACGAAACAAGCAATACTAGGCTCGCTCACCCCAGGAACTTATCCAGCCCAGGCAAGCCAAGCCCGGACGTCAGTTGGGAAAGCTCTTGTGCAGCGGCGCTACGGGCGCGTTCCAACGCGGCATTGCACGCACTCAGCACATGCCCCTGCACAATCTCCGGGCCTTCCTGGAGCAATTGCTCATCAATCGAGATGCTCAGGATGCGATGATCGCCACTCGCTTCCACCTGCACGCGGCCTTCAGCGGCATCACCCGGTAGACGCATGTCCGCCAGCCGGGACTTCATCTGTTGAGCCTGGTTCTGAATCTCCTGAGGATTGCTCAGCAACTTGGCCATCTGGGCCAGTCCTTGAAACATGGTCGATCCTTCCTGTATTCGGAGTGAGCTTGCAGCCTGCTGAAAACGGAAACCCGACGCGTCAGCGAGGGATCAATGGCCAGCCGATGTCCGTGAAGATGTCCCTTGCTCTCGCTTTGGGTTGCCTTTCATCGGACTACTCGACGTCGTCTCCTTCGGTCTCCTCTGGTTCCACTGCTTCGAGCTGCACCGGAGGAAGTAAGACTTTGCGAACTTCCACAACCTGACCCCCGAAAATCGCCGCTGCCAACTGCACGTAAGGATCGTCGTCCACCAGCGAAGTTCGGGCACGTTGCGACGTAGGGCGTCGCGGTGCTCCTTCCTTCGGCTGTGGTGGCGGGGCCGTCGAAGTCGTGTCGACCACGAAGCGGCATCCCACCTCACGACGAGCCAATTCGGCAAGTTGCGTTTCGAGTTTCTTCCGGGTGACCGGTTGCTCACAGTAAGTCTTACTGAATTCGAACCGCTTCGGGAAGACCACCTCGACCTGGTTTGGCCCAGAAATTGCTACGCGACTCGCATTCTTGAGCTTCTGGGCGATCGCATCTGGTAATTCTGCCAGGAGATGCGACCAGAACGCATCGATATTCTCCGGCGTGAATTCCGGTGCCGATATGGCAACGGGTGCCGCTGGAATCGCCTCTTCGCTGGACTCTTCCGGAACGTCCAGCGTGGCCGTTGCCGATTCCGCAACCAATCGGCTCGGTTCTGGTGATTCGCGCACGGGCATCGACACGTCATGTGGCGCAGCCGTTCTCAGTTCCGTTGGTTCGTCAGCGTTTTTTTTTGACGGCGGCGGCGATGCAGGCCGCGCTGCTGCACTCGGTTTCGCACTGCCAGCAGTTGTCGATGGTCGACCCGCTGGTCGCTCTCCCGAAACCACGACTCCTCCTTGGGCGACATGGTGGACCAGTGCCGAGACGGCGTCCAGGTTCTCCAGCAGCGACATGCGAACCAGTGCCAGTTCGAGCAGCGCTCGGGCGTAGTTCACCCGCTGCATCCGGGCTTTGGTGTCCGCCAGCACCTGCATCGCGGCGGAGATGGTCTGGACTCCCCAACGAGTGGCCTGTTCCTGCACTCGCTCGCGCGCCCGTTCGCCAACTGCGGTGAATGGCACCGTCGTCGCCCCAACCGCCGTCACCAGCAGATCGCGCAGATAGTTCAGCAGTTGATCACTGAAACTCCCGAGCTGCACCCCTTCGGTCAACGCCGTTTCCAGAAAGGCGATCGCTTCCCCCTGACGCCCGTCGATCACGGAATCGAGTAGATCCAGCAGCCGATCATCCGGCGCAGTCCCCAGCAGTCGATGCACGTCGTCGGCATCAATCTCGTCCCCGCCGAAGGCCAACAGTTGATCGAACAGCGACTGACTGTCCCGCATCGAACCGGCCGCACGCCGGGCGACCAGTTCAATCGCCTCATCG
>JAGQQB010000587.1 GCA_020426425.1 Planctomycetaceae bacterium
ATGCCGCTGAATACGATCATGCACCTCTGGATCGAGGTACACGCGGAAGTCCGCCCGTTGCGATCCTGGGAACGCCTGGCGGGGAAGCGAGTCTTTGGTGAGTTCATGGACATCAGGTGATGACATCACGCCTCCTGAGTTTCAGCCAGCGGCCCCAGAAACCGTTCCCGGTCTCCGGCAAGTTCGTAGTACCGGAACGTGGTTCCCTGTCGCCCCCCAAGGATGTCCCACAGCGGGACGCCGAGCGACTCCAATGTCGCATCGAGCAACGACGTGTCACGTCCCAGTGCATGATAGAAGTTGGGGGTTCGGGGCGCGCCGCAGCCGGGACAACGCGAGTCGGATTCGGTCACCTGGCCCAACGACGATTGATAGGGCTGCACCTCATCGCAGTTGGTGCAGGTGAACGACTCCAACAGATCCTGATTGAATTCGATCACAGCATCGGGACCGAGGTCGGCACAAACTCGCTCCAACAGTTGACCAACGGTGGTTTCATCGCTGCGCCAGTCGAGGACTTCGATCGGTTCGAATGCCTCGTGCGCCGGACAGTCCTCATTCCGCGAATAGCTCACCAGATAACTCTGATGATAAGTCCCATCGAACACGAAGCCCTGACCGCTCAGCGAGTCGAGGCCGTGCAGCATTTTGACGGCCTCCTGCACCTGGATCCCAGCAATCACCGACGATGTCGTGGGGGTGGTGGGGACCTTGCCCTGTTCCATCTCATCGCGCGTCAGCAACGCGCAACTGCGACGGGCTTCGAGCATCTTCCAGTCGACCTCGCTCATCGTGCATTCATAACACGGACCAACCGCAGGATCGAACACCCGGGCGACTCCATCGAGCCGTTCGATGGCCCCATCAATCCAGGGTTTCTCCACCCGGGCCGCCGCCTGATTAATCGCGACGCGCGCTTCCCGGTTGTCGAGCCCGCCGAGAATGACATCGGCCCAGCGATACACCCCCAAACCGAGATCGTAAACGATGTTTCCGTGGAAGGACCGCGTCTGCATGCCGGGATAGATCTCCCGCGCCTTCTCCGCTGCGACCTCCGCCTTCGCCCGACCGATGTCCGCCTCGCGATAGAGAATCGACCGCGACAGGTTCGAGTTTTCAATGAGATCCAGGTCTGCGACGATCACCTGCCCCACACCCAGCAGAGCGAGATTCTTGAGGATCTCATTCCCCAGCGCCCCGGCCCCAATCACCAGTGCCCGGGAATTCGCCAACCGCTCCTGGTCCCACCAGCCGATCAACTGCAGTCGGGAAAACCGATCATCGGAACCCGAGGGAATGGAAACGCGAATCGCATCGGACATTACCGCCCCCGGCAGCGCGAGACTGATTGGCCCCCGGAGGGGTGTCGCCGTTCACGCGGTCGCTCTGCTCCAGCGGTGATCTCCGGCTGCAGACGCAGAATATCCCCTTCCTGAACGCCAGCGACCTGCAGCGAATCGGTATCGAGCAGCTGCTTGCCCGACCGCTTGTGATGGAATTTGTAGCTCAGCATCTGCCCATCGGGACTGTGCCGCGGCAGATTCATCCGTTCGATCAGCACAGCGATCAATCGGTTCACCGGCGCATCAGGAGGGACTTCCACCACCTGCCGTTTATTCCCGGTCGCATCCCAGACTTCAATTCGCAGATCGCCCACGAAATCAACCCTTCAATTGATAGAGACCACAAAGCTCATCTTCTCAGGCCAGCACCGCGATCGAGGACGCCCCGTCCGCTAACGAAATCTAATGGCCCCCGACAAATGTGTCCAGCAGGACTGGCGTTTGTAGGCATAGCAACGCGCAGTAGTCAGCAGTCAGCACTCAGCAAAGTTTTCCGCCCCATCCCCATCCGCAAGGTATCAGGCAGACGCTACCAACGCTGGGAGCCTCGGGCACGAGCACGAACTGTCGACCACCCCCCCTTGTTGATCGAACCGAGAATTGTGTTCATCCGTCACTGCTTTCTATGGTTGCAAGATTGGTTGTCCACGAGATCGATGCCAGATGGTCTGGATCGGAACTTGTCGAGCAAGCGACAGAAACTGGCAGATGGCCAAACCCAAACAGACCACGTCAAGCCGGCATGCCCCAATTGCAGCCCAATCTGGGGCGATGTTGAAGGGGTCCCCCATTCGCCGGTGG
>JAGQQB010000588.1 GCA_020426425.1 Planctomycetaceae bacterium
AACGTGAGCATGGCGATGTTGTCGTACGCGTCGTCGCACAATGGAGAGTTGCCTGATCTGGTTGATCCGGCGACACCGATGGCGGCGCATCCTACTTCAGGTACGCTTACTCCTTGGTCGGTGACGTTGTTGCCGCTGGTCGACAGTGGCGCACTGTACGAGCAAATGGTAAGCGCAACTCCAACCGAGACATTTGATCAACTCGCATCGAAAGGAGTTGCAGTCTACAACTGTCCAGCCGACCTCGATCGTCTGGCACCGGGAGCGATGAGCTATGTCGTGAATGGTGGATACATGACCACCAGTCGCTGGAACAGTTCCGGTATCACAGGGCACACTGTAGAAGGTTACGACTGGCAAGCCGACGGAACCAGTTCGCCATTGACCGACTTGGACAAGCTGGTGACGATGTCAACTGGCGTAATTTGGGCTCCGGGAGCATCTGGTTTGCGATCGACTCTTGATCGGGTCCGTGATGGTCAGGCGCAAACACTGCTGCTTTCGGAAAACCTCGACGTGGGATCGTTTAACAGTTCCACGGACAGCGGCGGATGGTCGTCGCTTGTGCAAGCAGACCTGTGCTTCGCGTTGCCAATCAAGGAAGGTTCGTCTGCATCTGTCCCGGCAGATCGGGCAACTGATGCGAACGGTTTCGGCAATATTGGGACTGCTGCGGCTCCTGACAAGGCGAATGCACTGAGGTTTGCCGCCGGAGGATTCTCACTGGTCGTTGGAACGACGGCGGCAGATGATTTCTCCCGTGGTTCAATCAATGCCCGTCTGAACACCGCTCCGGTAAGTGCGTCTCCACGTCCAAGTTCGTTGCATCCGCAGGCGGTCAACGTGATTTTCTGTGACGGAAGCGGACGGGCGATTTCCGACAGCATTGCAGACGTTGTTTACGCTCAATTGATCTCGTCGAACGGAAGTCGCCTTGGCCAACCTGTGCTGAGTGACAACGACTTCTAGTCCACGGCCCATTCCCGAGAGTGACACTCGGCTCCCTGGCTCTCCTGAGTCAGGGGGCCGTTTTTTGTTGGCAGTCGCTGCTCGCCATTTCGCTTTGCGCCCGTTATTGTCCCCCGCATGGCGAGGCATCTTGAGCAGTTGAATTTGGCCCAACGCGAGGCGGCGACCACACTGAATGGTCCTGTGCTGGTGCTGGCTGGCGCTGGGACCGGAAAGACCAGGGTGATTACCTACCGCATGGCCGAACTCATCCGGTCAGGGACTGATGCGCCGCGAATTCTCTCGGTGACGTTCACAAATAAAGCGGCCAAGGAGATGCTGGAGCGGACCAAGGCGTTGCTGGGAGCGGGCTTGCGGAGGCGGCCGTACATCTCAACGTTTCACTCGCTCTGTGTCGACGTGCTGCGGCAGGACATCACGCATCTGGACTATCCGGAGAAGTTCGTAATCCTGGATCGGGGGGATCAGGAGTCAATTGCCCGCAAGGCGCTGCGGGAGATTCGGGTCACCGAAAAGCAGATGCGGCCGGGGGATTTGCTGTCGATCATCAGTCGCTGGAAGTCGGCCGGGCTGGCTCCGGACCGGGCGGCAGCGATGGCGGAGGATGACCGGGAGTTTCTCGCAGGTGCGGCGTACCGGAAGTATCAGCAACAGCTCAAGGCGTCTGGCTCGGTCGATTTTGATGATCTGCTACTACTGACCGAGCGGCTATTCGAACGCTTTCCTGAGGTACTGGCGAAGCATCAGCAGCGGTTCTCGCACGTGCAGATCGATGAGTATCAGGACACGAATGGTTTGCAGTTTCGCATTGTCGAAGCGCTGGTGCGGGAGCATCACAACTTGTGCGTGGTGGGGGATGATGACCAGTCGATTTACGGCTGGCGCGGGGCCGAGGTAAAGCACATTCTCAGTTTCGGTCAGCACTTTCCCGGGGCGAAGATCGTTCGGCTCGAAGAGAACTACCGCTGCACCGACCGCATTCTGGATGTCGCGAATCGGCTCGTCGCGCATAACCGCGACCGGCACAAGAAGGTGCTGCGGGCGAACAAGCCTTCGCCAGCAGATGTCCGGTTCCTGAAGTTCGAGGACGAGCAGCTTGAGGCGGAGAAGGTCGTCGCCGAGATCGCGTTCTACCACAAGATGAAATTCGTGCCGCTCCGGGACTTT